>JAJTBP010000022.1 GCA_021286825.1 Marinilabiliales bacterium
TTTTCAAGCATCTTGTAGGAGACCGCGGCGGAACGGCGCATGTTGTCGACAATGCTCAGCAGTTCTTCCTTGGAATATTCATCCAGATTCTCGACCAGCAATTCCGTGATTTGCATGAAGGTGCTCAAAGGACCCCGGATGTCGTGTGCCACAATGGAAAATAGTTTATCCTTCTCCCGGTCCGTAATTTCCAGGATTTGATTCTTCGCCTCCAACTCACTGTTCTTGAGTTTCAACTCACTCGTCTGCTCGCCGATGATGCGGTTCAACATCTGTTTCTGCTTCTCATAATGATGCATGCGAATGCGGTAGAAGAAATAGATCATCAGTACCACCATCAGGAGAACCGTAACATAGAAGGTCCAGGTATTCCACCAGGGAGAGCGGATGGTGAAGGAATACCGGAAGACATCACTCTTGAGGCCACTTACGGAAATCGCAACAATCTCAAATTGATATACCCCCGGTTTGAGATTCCCAAACGAAATCTCGGTTTGGTCAGAGGGTGAACTCCAATGGCTGTCTACCCCGGAAAGTCGTATCTGATATCGAATTTTTTGAGGTTGCCTCAGGACGTTGCCGGTAAAACGGAATGAGAGGAAGTTGTGGTTATAGGGAAGACTCAGGTTTTGCGGCAGAAAATAATGTCCGGAGATCCCTGAAAAACGGAAATTACCCACTTTGACACCGTTGGCCAAAATCAGGGTGGTATCCCGATTTCCGTTAATGGTTCCCCAGGGTACAGGCTGGCTAAACAGCTCTACACTGATCAACTGAACCTGTGGTTTTAAGGAACCAACACCGTATTCACCCAAACGAACGGAGGTGAGCCGGTTGGTAGATCCCATCCAGACGGTTCCTTCCTTGTCCTCAAAAATGGAACCGGTGTTACAGCCCATGCCGATGAATCCGTCCTCGAATCCAAAGCTCCTGAAAAGCATTTGATCCGTGGAGTCCTTCATAAGCCTGCTGTTGACTGCATTTAAAACATGAGGTCCCATCCGCGTACCGATCCAAAGGTTCCCCGACCGATCACGCAACAGGCTGGTTACAAAATCATTCATCAACCCATCCTTTCGGGAAAACAGACGGATGGAGTCACCTTTGAGTAAAGCCAATCCATTACCTGCCGTACCGATCCAAATGCCCCCATTGCCATCTGCCAGCATGGAATGTACTGAATTGGAGGGCAATCCTTCCTTGACCGAATATTGTGACATGGCTTTTCCGTCCCATCGACAGATACCGCCACCTTCCGTCCCAATCCAGATCTTTCCGTCGCCATCCTCCGTCAGGCACATGATCTTATCGGAACTCAGTCCATTTTTGATCGAATAGTTGGTAAATTTTCCCTGGTACAGACACGATAGTCCGCCACCATAGGTTCCGATCCAAAGTCTGCCCTGCCGATCCTTCAGGAGCGATTTGACGGCATCCCCTGCAACTCCTTCGCTTTTGGCGTATCTGTAAAGTTTTTTGCCATCGAATTTGATCAGTCCTGCGCCATCGGTTCCCAACCAAAGTTCATTGCCGGAACCCAGAGCCATGGCATTGATGAAGTTGCTTCCACTCCAATTGTTCAATGGATAGGTCTCAAATTGCTTTCCATCAAAGGTGGAGAGACCGCCTCCGAAGGAACCGAACCAACATTTACCCCTTTCGTCTCCGGTAATGGACAAGACCTTGCTATTGCCGAGCCCGTCCAACTCCGTGTAATGATTGAACAGATCACCATTAAAACGGACCAATCCGCCATCTCGCGTTCCGATCCAATAGTTTCCCTCCCTTCCTACCAGACAGCAGCGTACATAATCATTGGGGAGACCATCCTTCTCATTGTAAACCACAAAACGGTTGCCGTCCAAACGGGATATTCCCCCCCCTGCGGTACCAAACCACATCATCCCTTTGTTGTCCTGCATGATGCACAGAACGGTTTGATAGGAAAGTCCCTGCTTCTGTGTGTATTGAACAAAGGATGTCCCGTCAAAGCGAATGACTCCGTCCTTGAAACATCCAATCCAGACATTCCCTGAATTGTCTTGATAGAAAGAGGATACATGCGTTGCAGGCAAGCCGGTCCCCTGGTTAAAATTAGAAAAACGCTTGCCATCGAAGAGAGAAACGCCGTTCCCAAAGGTGCCGATCCAGATGTTGCCTTTCCGATCCTCCATCAATGCCCTGACCTGATCACTTGCCAATCCCTGTTTCGTGGAATACCGGACAAATTGATTCCCGTCAAAACGAGCTACACCACCTCCGGAGGTTCCCGCCCAGATGGCTCCCTTTTGATCCTGAATCAAACAGTTGACCGTATTGTTTCCCAGACCATCCTGATCTGTAAATTGCCTGATCCTTTCGCCATCATAACGCATGAGTCCGCCACCAAATGTGCCAAACCAAAGGGTTCCGGAACGATCCTCCATCATACACAGCACGATGAGGCTCTTGTGTTGATCGGTAGTAAGTGAAAAATGGGAGAAATAGCGGCCGTCGAACCGGGTTACACCCTCCTCATTGCTGACCCAGACATTGCCGATCCGATCCTGTAACATGCAACGGATGTGACTGGATTTCAAGCCTTGCAAGGTGCCATAGAAGATAAATCCGTGCGGGTTGAGATCTCGGCTGCCTGGTATCTGCGCCTCTTCAATCTCCGGTATGGAGGCCAGATGACTTAGGGTATTGGCCTTCGTTACCCAGGCAGGGAGACAATCCCCTTCACCGGGTGTAACGGGTCTCACCGCCAGAAGTTTTGATTGGAAAGGAGGAACCAGAGCGGTTTGACCTACCTTGCTGTTGGTCAAACGCACGAGTTTCGAGACTCCTTCGACCGGTTTCCCTGCTGTTACCACCACAGGCGGTTGCAAGGAATCGGCCGGAACCGTATGGGCTTTGATCACCTGACCAAAGAAACCCGACGTCTGTTTGGGAGGTGTACCCGCTTCGGGCCGGCATGTAGTGAGGCAAAAGGCGGCCAGCAGCGTCAAAATGAAAGATAAGTCGAAATTCGGTGCGCTCAGGGCAGAATCCTCCTTTAGCAGGACGATTCAGTCTTCTCCGAGTGCTCCACAGCGAAATTCCTATTCTTATTTATTACTTACAATCAAAAACAGCTAATTGCAGGAAAGGTTCAATGTCCGGCATCCAGACGCATGATCTGATGCCTGGCCTTGAGTGCCTTTTCCAATTCCGGATATGGAACATCCTGTAAGGCAATTTTTTTCTTCAGCGCGATCTCAGCGGCCACTACCGCCGATTGTCCAAGAATCATGAAGACCGGCTCCATCCGGATGGAACCATAGGCTATGTGACTGGCAGAGACACATACCGGTACAAGCAAGTTGGTACAGTCTTCTCTTTTGGGAAGAATGGATCCATAGGAAATGCTGTAGGGAGCCTTCAGGTGCACCTGAACGTCTCCTTCATTCTGAACCTTGCCGGCAGCATTGACGTAACGCTGCACATTGTGTGAATCCATCCCGTAGGAACCCATGCCAATGGATTGCGGAACTTCCTTCTGCCCGGTTACTTCCAGTTCAGTGGTCACAAAAACCCCCAACATCCTTCTGGCTTCACGGATGTACAGCTGATGGGGCCAGTTTCCATTGTCCTTGAATTCGTCGGCCGCCAATCCCCATTGCTTCATCTTTTCCCTGACGGAGGATGAAACACGGGGGTCATTGCTTAAGAAATAGAGCAATCCTTTTTGATAATGCTCGTGGGCCTGGATGATCTCCTTCCTGGCTTCATAGGAGGCTTCGGGATAGTCGTAGTTCCCTCCGATGAAATCACTGCTAAAGGGACCATGGTTGTTGGTATCGGTCTTTCGGTTGGGGATTCGGTCATACTTGGCAAACCAATCCATCCATCCGGTATCCAAAACCCTTGCAACCAATTCATAATCAGATGGATTGTACTTCTCAGGCTTGGGAAAGGGCATCCGGTTTTCCGGCTTATCGGTCATACACAAACGGAAACAATAGGCCTGGACTTTCTTGTCTCCCGATCCGTTCACTGCAATGGGTTCAGGTGAAATGCCATACAGCAGACCACTCTCCTTCACCCCGGGGACTTGATATGGATCAATATCGGTCTTGAAAAAATGACCTCTTTCCTTGATATCGGCTTGAACGCCATTGTAGGTCTCGCCGTAGCGGGCATTGCCTTCCCGGCCTATGGTATAGGGAACACCCGCGGCAGCCATCAGGTCTCCCTCATAGGTGGCATCTATAAAAATCCTTCCTTTGAAACATTTTCCGGAGAGTGTGCTGAAACTGATGATTTGGCTCCCTTTTCGGATAATACCGCTTTTCCTGTTGAGACACTCCTGGCGAAAGATGGTCAGGTGATTTTCGCGGATCAATTCCTCAAAGACCTGTTCGGCCACATGGGGTTCAAAGATCCACATGGTCCGGTTCTCACCATCCATGGCAACGGTTCCCTGGCCCCTGTTGCCAAAATCACTCCTCTTCTCCCAATTCCAGGCAGTACTGTCATTGTAATGTTGCCAGATTCTGTGGTAGAAGTCCCGGGCGAGACCACCAATGACCGATTTGTTGCCGGTATCGGTAAATCCCAGTCCACCGGAGGTCAGACCGCCCATGTGTGCATCGGGAGAGACCACGATGACATGCAGACCCGAATGGGTTGCTTCGACGGCAGCGATCACAGCAGCGGAAGTCCCGCCGTAGATGATGAGGTCTGCCTGATAGCTGCCCTTTTTGCCTGCCATTGAGGCAGATGGCCGGCTTATTCCCAAGGCGAGGAGGACAACGGTTAGTCCCAACCACATCCATCGATTTGTCCCTATTTTCATCTGTTTCTCCCTATTTTTTATAGTATTTCACCCAATCCACAACAAACGCATCCGGAAACCGTGTTCGGGCAATTTCCGATTTTTCTCCCGGAAATTCCATGCTTAAGATCATGTATTCATCGATTTGGGAGATGCCTTTTGTGACTTCGTAGAACTTGTATCCGTCCACGTAAAAAATGTATCTGTCCGGCAACCATTCGAGGGCAAAGAGATGGAAACCCTTGCCAACCCCTTTCAGATGACTCTGCATGCCATGGGTCGATTGCTGATGGGGCCCATATGCCCAATGGACATTGTGGGAAACGATGTCTTTCCCAAGTTTTTTAAAGCATTCCATGATGTCGATCTCCGCCCCGAAAAGGGCAGGATCTTCACCCGCTGAGATCTTGGCAGACTGAATCCAAAAAGCACCCCATACACCGGAGGATCGCTGAACCCTGGCCCTGCACTCGTAATAGCCATATCGGGACATGAACAATCCCTGGGTTCCGACGGCTCCGCTCAACAAGGAATCTCCCTGCCGGAGTGCCATCAGATGCAGGCATCCGTTTTTGACCTTCACAGCCGAAGCCGATACCCAATCTAGCCTCCGCTTCCCCACTCCACGAACACGCCATTTGGTGGTATCCAGGGAGGTTCCATTGAATTGATCTTCCCAGGCCAATTGATAACCCAGTTTCTCAGCGGTATATCGTTCCTTCGAAAGGGGACCCTGGGGTGCTCTTTGGGCCCTGACACTCAGAACAATCCAGCATAACAGGATGGCAATCAACACGGTTCTCATGGGGAAGATGGATTGGTCAAATTGGTTTTGCCTGTTGTCGGCAAATGCTACAACAAAATACGAAAAAATTCGGACGGACGATCTCCCCGACAAAAACATCCCCTCCCAAAATGGGACGAATGACCCGCCTGGGGACATGCAAGGTCCATTCATCCAGGTTCAGACAGATTCCATCTTCAAACGCCTGCTCCGGCATAAGCCCTTGACTGACCATCTATCCTTTTGAAATCCAAAAGGGTATATTTTTCTGCCGTTTCATGAATGGCTGGACTTTGCCATTTTTTCCCCTGGCATAAATTTGCTATTTTCAAACCATGGCTGGAGAAAACAGAAACGACATCAGGCCAGGCATGCTGGTTGGCATTGTCCTGAAGAATGACCAAAGAACGGGAAAAATCACCGAGGGTATCGTGAAAGACATCCTCACCAACAGTTCCTTTCATCCGCATGGAGTGAAGGTGCGACTGGCCAACGGTTTGGTGGGAAGGGTAAAAATCATCAAGCCAGCCCCGGAAAAATGAAGGCGGCTACCTTGAAGGAGATCCGGACGGAACTTGGAACCCTGCATCAGCGGCGTTTGGAAGAGCTTTGTCTCAAGTTGATCCGTTATAAAAAAGAGAACAAGGAATTGATGACCTACTTGTTGTTTGAAGCCGCCGATGAATGGAATTTTGTGAGGAGTGTGAAGGAGGATTTGGACCGGATGTTTGACGAGACAAAAAAAGGAAGCAGCTATCAGCAGAAGAAACAGATCCGCAAGATCCTCACGGAGGCGAACCGCTTCATCCGATATTCGGGAGTCAAACAGACGGAAGTTGAGATTCGTATCCATTTCTGTAAAAAGCTACGGAAAACGGGGATCCCGCTTCACGTCAACACCACGTTGGGAAATCTCTACTTCCGGCAAGTGCTCACCCTTCGAAAATTGGTGGCCTCTCTGCACGAAGATCTGCAATTTGACTATTCGGAAGAGTTGGAGCGGCTTTAGGAGCAGATTCAGTTTTGCTTACCGGTTACGATGTTACGCAAACTTTCCAGTGTTTTGTATGGGTTGATGACAATCACACTGTTGGCAATCCATCCGGGAATCTCTCCTCCGGGATCGGCATGGAACTGATAGACCACCTTGACCACATGGTCGTCGGCCTCCTGCAACTCCCAAAAGCCGGATCCGTTGTACACACGGATGTATTTGGGATCCACGGCAATGTAATTGCCTAGCGGAACCAACGAAATCCTGGCATATTTCCCATTGGAAGAAAAGGTGGTGTTGGCCTCATAGATGGCATCCCGGTTGGCAACAGGCCAGGGAGTCGAGATGATGAGGTAGTGAATGTCATGGTACTTGCTTTTCTGCTCCAACACCTTTGCCCCGCCACAATTGGGGAAATTCTGGGGATAACTTTTGACATCCATGATGACATCCAGAACCTTGGTCAGGGAGGTGTTGGGGATGTTCATCTCAGCCCGGAATTCCTCGAAGGGCGATCCGGCTACTTTTCGTGTAGAGACCATCACGCCATCGACATCCCTCCTGATCTTCCAGTCAGTATCCGGACCTGGATTGACCAGCATCAGGCCCAAAATGACCACACGAATAAAGGAAATCACCATGCTATTCAGTCTGCTGATGGTGAACGGAATCCGATTCAAGAATCCCATCACCGGGTAAATAATCTGCAAAGTTAATCAACCTTCTTTTATACGGCAAACGGGAAAAAGAAATTACAATTGTTTAACATGTTTCGACTCAATCGCCCATTTTGAAAACGGTCTCAAAAACCCTCTCCTGGAGCTGATCGATGGAACAGACATTGAATTCCCTATTCAGATTAAAATCAAAACATTGATTGTGTGACGATTCATCAAAATTTGAAGTGCCTTCACCGGCAGAAAATAATTCCGCCAGGAGGGATGTCAATTTTTCAACACTTGTTTTTAACTTTAATGGCCTTCATTGTTTCCAATGATAGTATACCTTTCTACTCATCAACTAAAAAACCATGAAAACGAATTTGAAAATTGCATTGCTTGCAGGCTCCCTCCTCATCACATCCCTTTTGGTGAACCAAGCCTGCAAAAAAGAGTCGGCTACGCCTGCAAAGGTCACGGAAGATTTGCCGTATGCATCAGCCTCCGTCGAGAAAAACGCACTCCTGGCCGTTACCTCCATGGAGTCTGTAAACAATTTTGCACAGGTTGGATTTATCTCGAACAGTCTCAAAGCCGGATCGCTTTCTTTCGGTAGTTGTCCGTCGATCGTCGTCAATTATACCACCCCGCCCTATTCCATCACCCTGGATTGGGGAACCGCTTGTACCGGTTTCGACGGTATCAGCCGAACCGGAAAAGTGGAAATCTCACTGAATGGTTTGATGAATGTGGCCAACAATGTGGCCACGCTGAAAATTGAGAATTTTGTCGCCGACGGTAACAAGATTACGGGTACCTCGAAAATCACCTCCGCCGGACCCAACCCGGGCAATGGATGGCCGAGGTATGATTTTGTAACGGAAGGAAAGATCGTATTCGCAGACCAAAAAATTATCACCTTCCGTTACGAGGGTGTTACCCTTCAGGCAGAGGGAGCCTCAACCCCGACAGTCCTGGCCGATGACGTGTGGCGAACCGAAATCCACAGTGCCAATGGAGTCAATCAGGATGGGACCACCTGGACAGCCAAGACCACCAAGGTGATGATCCGCAAGGGCGATTGCAAGTGGTACAACAGCGGCACCTACGAGATCACCCCTTCCAAAGGAGACAAGATCACCCTCGATTTCGGAAACGGAACCTGCGACAACAAGGCTACCTGGACAAAAGGAACGCAGACAAAAGAAATTTCTCTGGATTGAGCAATTCCATCTGAATGAAGCATGGCCTTTTGATTGGCCCGCCGCTTAAACCATAGCTGAAGAGAGTACGCTGCTAGTGCCGATTTGCCAGGGGTACTTCATCTGCAGGGGTTTGCATGAAACTTTGGAGAATAGATTGTCATATTCTTCTAAAGGCGGATCGCTGATCCAAAGCGATTCGGGGTTCCAGGATAAAATCTCATCTGCCAATTTTATCCGGAGAGGGTGAATCATAAACGACCGTCGTCCGCCGATGAATCGTTGTCTGTAGGCTGACTGTACAAGGGCTCTGAAAGGAGGTTGCAGGAAAACAGCTGGTGTAGGAGGAGAGTTTTCCTCCGCAAATCAATGATCCTCTCCGGTTAATTCCAGGAAACCAATGCCAGCCTCCAGCTTTTGAAACAAAAAATCCGAACCGGGAAAAACCGGTTCGGATTTTTTTGTAAAGAACAATTGGGTCAATTGCTCTTGGGATAGCCGATCAAAGAATGTGTGCGTGAGCCATGACGTAGATGGAACCGCTAACATTTACGGTAAAGGTCTGGGAGGATACACCGGCTGGGTAAGTTACTGCATTCGGGAACTGACCAGGTACATTGGTGTACACATAACTCTGACCTTGCCTTTTGTAGAGGTAGTAGGTGTTTCCAATGTAGAGTTGGATGTCAGACATTTTGTAGGCTGCCTCCAGTTGATAAGTTGCCGTAGCCGTTGATCCGTCGTAAACCACAGTCAAGGTTCCTACGTTGGTTCCGCCTACATTGCCACCTGCACCTGCTCTCAGGGTGAAGGTATAGGTTCCGGGTGAGCTGATCGGACCGTTTGTCCAACCCCATTTGCTGTCACCGTATGAGGTGAAGGTCTTGGAGTAATCTGCGTTGTATGCCCATGCCGTTGCATCAAGAGAGATGGGCTGAACCGTTGGTGGTGTCGGGGGCACAGGTGCAGGATTGATGGTGACCGTCTGGCTGACAGTTGTGGAAGCATTGCCCCAAGCATCGGTAGCTGTCCAAGTACGGGTAACAACAGTCGGGGAAGTTGCATTTGCTGCAGGCGTGGTAATGTCAACAAAAGTAATCACCGGATTGGCGTCACAGTTGTCGGTAGCCGTCGGAGCGGTAAACACCGGAGTTTCAGGAGCAGTGATGGTGGCGTTTGCACCCTGGCCTGTAAGAACAGGAGCAGTCACATCCTTCACGGTAATGGTCTGTTCGGCCTTGGCAACGTTGCCACAAGCATCCGTTGCGCTATAAGTACGTGTGATCACGGTGTTGCAAGCATCTCCGGACGTTACATCTGAAACGAAGGCAATGGTAACGGTTCCACCGCAATTGTCGGTAGCAGAAACCTTGGAAATGTCGGCTGCAGGAACATCACCGGCACATTGTACGTTGATCGGATCCAGCTTGGCAACTACCGGGGCAGTCGTATCCTTCACCTTCAAAGTCTGTGTAAAGCTGTTGCCGTTGCCACATGCATCGGTAACCGTGTAAGTTCTTTTGACAACGATCGGGCAACCTGCGGTTACGACATCGGGTGTGCTGGTCACGATCAGGTCTTTCTTCAGTGTCCTGGCATCAGAGATGCAAAGGCCCAAAGCCTCAAGTGCAGCAACGTTGTTGACAGCCAACGGAACGTCAGCAGCTGAACAACCTTCTACTTCTACGTCATTGACGCTACCCGTGATGGAAGGAGCCGTCACATCAGCCACCTGAATGGTTGAGTAAGTTGCCCACTGTCCCTTGGTATTGATAGAGGTACCGGCACTCCAGGCAGTCTGGCTGCTTGTACCCTTGACAACACTGGCGTGTGCAGCTACATAATACTGCGCACTGCAGGTGGTATAACCGATTGCAGAGAAAGGAACGTTGATGGTGTAAGAGGTCTTGCCGGCAGCGTCAAGCGGTTTGTAGGGGAAGTTCCCGGGAACCGGATTTCCGGCGTTGTTCTTTGGCAGTTTGGAAAGATCGGAACCGATCCAAAGGTGAATTTCGCTGAATGCCCAACCTCCGGTCAGGTTGTAGGAGATGGCAAGTGCATCGTCGATGCCGTCGCTGTTGGTATCCACCTCGTTCACCACGAGATTTCCTGCATTGATGGTCTGTCCGGCCCAGAGGGTCAAATTGGCGATGGTTGGAACGGTTGTTGCATTGTTTACAAGCGTAGCTGATTTAAGCTGGTTGGTTGCAACGGTAGTCTTGGCGACTTCGGTCTGGGGTGCTGTCTCTGCCGGGGCAGTAATCTTCTCGGAACAGGAGGTAGCCAGTCCCAAAACAGCCACCTGAGCAATCAAACCGAAACTTAGGTTCTTCAAATAATTTCTCTTCATAGCAATGGATTGTTTAATTTTTATTATGTTATTTATTGTCATTTTCTTTTCGTTGGAGGGATACATAACAAACCATGTGCCAAAAAAATAGAATCATTACATATTTTTAACAAAATTTTGTATCACCTTGTTATTAAGCTATTTAAAAATGATCTATTATTGAATACTTTTATTATTTATGTTTATTCTAAATAAGAATAGTGCGCACAATTGTTGACCTTGTGCGCACAATTTTTTTTGTGCGCACACCCACTGACAGGATTCGACTCTCGAAAGTCAACGGGTAATTGTGCGGATTTTATCCCCCACTATCCGTCTGTATTACAGCTACCTAACATAATTATACATTTCGACCCATCCTCTTCAGGTGAGGCATTCAGTCTTTGGAAATGGAGGTAAAAAGTGATGGTGACGGGGTGGATTGAAGCCAATTTTCTTCCATTTTTTTCTATCTCAGAAAATCTCCCGAGAAAAGGGCTTATGCCTGTTTGGTGCAGCAAAATATGCAGTTTTTTACATGGATCAATATTTCATTAGTTGGATGAGGTAGGCATGCGAATGGATGATCCGGCTCGGGACTGGCCAGTTGGAAACATCCATGACCATGCGTGGCCCAACAACGGCCATACCGGCACAAAAAACGCCCACAGCGAGGAACTGCAGGCGACTGATCCCTGAACGGAAAAGGAGATTCGATCACGCAACCTTCAGGGCCGGATGGATCATCCATGCTCCAGCATCCGTCTCCGAACTGACACTCGGATTGAACGCTCGAGTTGGTTGAAGTGAAAGAATGAATCCCCAATTTTGTATGGCTATTTCAAAAAGCGGATCGCAGGTCCGAAGGGAACAGGGAGTTAGCGGCAAATCGATACCCGATGCGTTTATGGCTCCAAAAACAGCACATTTCCCACAATCTTTTGAAGCGGCTTCATTGCTTTGGTCCAACCACCGGACATACCCGCATACTTTGCCAAAGGTTTGGATGTTTTGAATTTTTCCTTTGCTATAGAGGCAGGCATTTGAAAAGCGAAGAACCTAAACAGTCAAAAGTTTAAACTCATGTTCCCATGATTTCCTTTGGATCAATGCCTGGAAATATTAGATTTTGAAATACATCTTAATTATTGCAGACTTTTAGCGAGTCTTTGCCGTTCAATTAGGGTATCCAGCATCCCTAAAATATTTTCCCGTTCAATGATCCGCATACCGATCCGTTCTTTAGACACGCCTTCTCTCAATTTGAAATCATAAACTGGTTCTTGCTGAACAAGTTCTGATTCAAAACAACAAAACTTAACGGAATCCTTTCGATTAAGATTTTCTGCAACCTCCAGAATATGACTGGAGATAAAGAAAAAACTACCCCTAACCATTGCCAGTGAAGATATGATTAACAAGGAACCATCATAGGCATCTTTCACGTTTGTACCCCGGAACAGTTCATCAAAAATGACAACGAGATTTCGTTCTGAATTTAATTTCATCACAACATCTTTCACTCGCTGCACCTCGGAATAAAAATGACTATATCCGAGGTTCAGGTTATCAGAGAGGTTTATGGTAGTGAAAAGTCCATCAAAGACAGTTGTTTTCAATTTTTTTGCTGGTACTGGAAATCCTAAATGAGCCAGGTATATCAACAATCCCATCGTTTTCAGGAAGGTGGATTTACCCGCCATATTCGGACCCGTCAGAAAGCACAAATTTGATTGAGCATCCAATTTAAAACTGTTTGGAATGGGATTTTTGAGAAGAGGATAATATGCCTCCGTAACATCAAAGACGGGTTTGCTATCTGTGCAGTATTCAGGCAATGACATTCCATCACTTTTAAGTAATCCTGCCAAGGATTGAAGAACATCCATTTTATATACGATGCCTAACAAGGTTCTGAATTGGCCTTTTTTGGTAACACGAATGAATTGATCAAGATTATTTATCTGAGTAAAGGCTAATTCATTAATGTTCCTTGGAGGATTAACAAAGCTCTGAGCGAGGACTTTGGACGAAATAAACTCCGTCATAAAATCAAAGTCTTCCTTTAATGAAACGGGTAAAGGCAATAAATTGGCTGCTTCAATAAATATCTTCAAATCGAGAAGAAGCCGGATGATATGCATCAAGCCTGTTGAGATATTCCAATAATCGCCATTGTTCGAAAGTTTGTTTGTTATCCCATTGTAATAAGCATCCACAATATTATCCCTTAGCGGAGACCTCTCAACGGTCAGGTAATACTCAATAAAATCAATATTTCTTGAGATGAAGTGAAACGTCAAATCATTGGTAAAAAAGAAATTAATCTCCTCTCTACGACCTTCAAGTAGGTTTATATCAGCCACAGGAGTCCTGATTAATTTATAAAGCATTTCTTGCCCACCTTTTGTAATGGCCCTGTTGTAAAAATTATAGATTGACTTTTCATCTCTTCTGTGGTTGAGAAGACCCAGATCAGTCAATGTCTGTTTGTCAACTTCAAATATCATCGTGTCTGACAATCGGTTTAGACGAAACTACATATTAAACGAATAATCCATAATTATCAAAAGTTAAAATAACATAAAAGTTTGATCATCAAACTTTTATAATTTAAGAGTACTCCCTTTTGATTAAACGGATTGGATGAGTAGCGGCTAAAGACAAAAAAACCGGATACTCCATGATTGAAACAGGAAAGAAATAATGGACAACGACTGAGTGAACCCTGGCAATGGTGATGCTAAGATTGATTGATCCAAAATTGCATACGAAATGAAAATTGATCCACCCATACCCATTTGCCTGGGCCACTCCATGGACATGGGTTTGGATCACCTTCCCTACTCAAGTTCCATTGGTGAATGCATTGATTGCCAAAAAGCGGATCGCAAATCAGCTATTACAAAAGTTAACTTAATTGGCTGAAATATTGCTGATTATCGACCTATTTAAAATTAGGTCTACTGAAGCAATTTACACAACTTATCATATTCATCTTTATGCCTTACATCCACAATTTCCTTGTGTCCTCCAGGATAGACTAGAATGGAGAGTGGAATTTCTTCAACATAATAGTTTTCCTTAATTCTCTTTAACTCATCAGCGGCTATTAAGCTTCGCCAAGGAATTTGCTCCTCAATCATCATCTTTTTCCACTTTTCAACTGTCGCTGGTTCGTCTAATGAGACATAAACCATGTCTAGCTTACCAGAATGATCCTTGTAAATCTCTTTGAGTATCGGGATCTCTGCATGGCAAGGAGCGCACCATGAAGCAGAAAATATTACCAATGTGAATTTGCCGGTTGCTTTTACAATTGAATCATTCACTTCACTATTCCAGGATCGTAAAACTGAATTTTTAAAAAATTTATCAGATATATAGGCTGCTATTTTATTGCCAAAATAAGAATGCTGCAAATCCTCGTTAAAACAGGAAAAGATTTTCTGAACATCGGCTTTGGAATGATATCGAGTAAGTGTAGAAGAAAGCATTGCTATTGCATATTCCGAATTTGGGAATTCCCTCACCAGATCAATATATTTCTGAAATCTCTGTTTATCGGTTAATGAATCGTAGGCAAACATGGAGTAACCTGCTGTGAGACATTTGCCAACCGCCATTAATTGCGAATCAACAGGAGCCTGGACTGAAAGCAAATCCCTTATAAGGGTCTTATTGTGTGAGGCCCATGATTTTGGAATGATGGTGGTTTTCACAAAGTGGAGATTGATCAATCCATGATTTCTAACAAATGAAAATTCCTCGAACTTCATCGTATCGCTGTTTGACACAACTTCAAATGCCAATCGATGATTGACTGAATCAGGTGCGATTGTGAAAAGATATTTGTGTTTCATCTTTTCATAAATGCTATTGGAGTAAGAAAAAGTCCAATCATGCTTATTCTCTGACTTTCCATCAATGTCAATCAACGTCCCATTGTCCAATATTATTCTCAAGCACAATTGCTCATACTTTATCCCTTCAATTTTTATTCTCAAGTCATTCTTCATTTCTTGAGAATATCCAATTGTAGTGAATGACATCAAGAATAATCCAAGATGTAAAATTGGATTCAATAAATCTTTGAGTATGCTCATAAAAACATTGCACTTAAAACGATGGATGCAGCTATGGCGATCACAATCAAAATTGCATAAAGGCTTGCCATATTAAAAGTGCCACCCAAAGACGGATTCTGCTTTGGTACAATAATTCGCGAATCTCCTTTGTTAAAATAAAAGGGGCCAAACCATTTTCCCGAATCTTCATTCATCATTTTACCTCCAAATTTTCATTTATCTTTTTATCCAATAAATGATTAATCGTATTCACCTATCAATTATCCGAGGGCACAAATTTGTTTTTTTTGTTTCCCTACACCATTTTCCAATCTGACACTTTAAACAATTAAACACAATGATATAAGAAAAAGATTGGATCTAACTTATCATTGGGATTGGGCAAACAACAGATCCTATGTTCATCTAAAATGTTATGGATTGAATCTTTAAAGATATGTTTTAATCAGCTTAACAGTAAAATATGTCGCTAAATTTGATCCGTTGTTGCAATATAGCATGGACAATGATTGATCTGTCGGCAAGGCAACGCACCAAAGCCGACAGCTTTTTTTTGTTTTAAGGTATGATCGAATCACAACAGCATCAGATTAAAATTTTGAAACGGTTCTGCTGCTGTATATTGCCCCTTTTTTGTTATTAAAGTTGTAAAAGATAGTATCTGCCGTAATTAGTTCATCGTCTATTTTAATCACTGGTGTGCCTGTCATTATACCTGACGAATCAACTATCCCCGTAGCGTAAACCAGGTCAGCAGCTTTATTCAGATCAATATAATCTGCTTTCAAAACAACTCCCCTGTATTTAAGTTGAGCATTATGTGACAGAACTATATGCGTATTGCCACCTTCAATAGTTATTTTGCCATCTGCTTTATATTCCATGTCTGGTTCAGAAGGAACTGTATCATTTTGTACAACGGTCACCTGGCGAATTATGGGGCTTTTAATAAAATTTCGACAGATTAACGGAACAACAATGTTGATTTGTTCCCTTTGTTCAGCACTAAGTTGTGCATATCTCATGTTGTACACATCCTTTGAATATTTTTCCCTGATTTCCAAAATGGTATTCCCGATTATATCCAATAATTTTTGATAATCATCCGATGGAATGTCCTTATCAATTATCAAAGAAAACATGCATTGAGGAGACATCTTTTCGACACCACTAACAAGACACGCATGAAAGAAAGGTTTGGTCTTATCATTAGCCAGTTCATAATCGAAATATGCTCTGATTATATCTTGCATATCTTTCCATTTCAATGGATTAGAGTGGTTATTCATCCACAATTGCGATTTTGAATCAAGTTGTATGCTGCAAACATTAAAATTTCCGAAATAGGGACTTCTATAGGTACGCCATTCTCCATCCATCTTATATGTACCAAAGGAAGGTTCTTTCCAGTTAGGTGTTTTTCCCAATTTTGTGAGCAAATTAAGTCCTTCAATTGAAACAAAATCTGCTTCACTCCAATGTATCTTTGCATCCGTCATTAAAGCTTTGCCAACTGAAGATATTTCAGTTTTTCCTGGCTGAGAAATTTCCTCTCCCCTGCCAAAAGCCATCAGCAGTAATGCTAGCACGGGAAGAAAGATCGCCACCTTCCAACGCCACGCTTTGCTTGTTTTTTCATTGTTCATCATAACAATACGCTTTTTAATTTGATAATGATTGAAACTGTTTGCTAGTGTGAACCGTTGTGATCCGACACATTTTTGAATAATTAGCAATTGATATTGCGTTGCATCGATACCTTTATTAAGGGTATAATTGTCAGCCTGAAATTCATGAATCTCTTTCATGTCCTTGGCAATCCAATAAATAGATGGATTGAACCAATGAATTATTTTGGCTGTCTCAACAAGTAACAGATCGTAGAAGTGTTTAAACCTGATATGTGCTTGTTCGTGTGCCAATAACGTTTGCTTATGCACATCATAATCGTTTTGTGAAAGGATTACAAGCCGACCAAATGAAAAGGCAGAAATCTCCCTCTCTAGTATCAACAATTTGAAGCCATCCATTTTGATGTACTTAGCCTGCTTTAACAACACAATAATGGAAAATATGCCATTTAAGAGTATCAGAAACGATATCAACAAACCAGCCAAATACAGGTATTGAAACATTTGAGGCCATGGAACCAACATCTTTCTATTTGCATTTTCAAAAAACGTCTTTTCAGAGATTGTATTTTCGGTCACATCAATAGGTCTCATGCCATCCACATCGAATGTACCAATCCTGGTGTGTGCAAAAACCGGCAATTGCTCAATTTTGACTGAAGATTGTGTGACATTCGGCAAATAAAGCAATGGAATGATGGATGAGAAAAGGATTATCGCAATGAGTAGTATCCTGTTTAATGCAAAAAAGGACTCTTTGCGCATAACCGCCCGAAACAATAAATACAACAGGCTCATGCACAGGGATGACTTCAACAGATAGATCAGAAAACTATTCATGTGAATCATTTTTTACAGATTTTGCCTGTTTTATCAATTCTTTGATTTCTTCTATGGAGATATTCTCTTCCTCCACAAACATTGATACAACAGAAGCATAGGACTTATTAAAGTACTTACCCACCATATTTTTGATGGTAATTTTGCTGAATTCCTCCCTCGTGATCACTGCGTGGTAGCGGTGGGTATTGCCAAACTGCTCATGCCCCACAAAACCTTTTTCTTCCAGTCCACGGACAATTGTTGAAACAGTATTGTAATGAGGCTTTGGTTCTGGCATTACATCCACTATATCCTTGACGTAAATTGCTCCTTTCTCCCAAAAGATTTCCATGATCTCCTCTTCCCTATTTGTCAAATGTTTCATATGAAATAATTTTAATACAAGAATAACTAAATTTTTTCGTTTGTAAACTATATTTTTTAGTTAATAAACTATTAAAAATAGTTAAATATTTGATAATAGGAATTGCATTTCCAATGCTACTTGTTTTGATATCCATAATACACAACTCCCAATTAAATAGGATTCCGCTTGTATTGGAATAAGCTGTATAGGGATTATTGTTTGAAAGACAGCCTTATTAGTAGCTTAACCACCTAATTTACAAGACAAAAATTGATCATTCGGTTTTGGATGCAGGCTTTTCTGAAAGTTTGTGGTTTAAAATTGGTTGGACAAGCGTTTTACTATTTTTTTCTATTCGCACATATTTTCCTACTTTTAACCAAACCATTCCATAAAACCAAAAGTGACCAATCAAAACCCTGAACAAATTGCCAGAGATCACATTGACGAGCAACTGACTGCTTGTGGCTGGCTAATTCAGGAAATCAAGAAGATCAATCTGCATGCCGGAGTTGGAGTTGCCGTAAAGGAATACCTCACAGATGTTGGTCCTGCTGATTATGTCTTGTTTGTCGATGGGAAACCCTGCGGAGTTATTGAAGCCAAACGTGAAGAAGAGGGTCATAAACTTACGGGTCATGAAAGCCAGTCTGAAGGGTATGCAAAAGCTCGGTTGAAGCACCTTAAGAACGAGCCACTCCCTTATGTATATCTTAGTACAGGCGAATTAACAAGATTCTCAGACTTCAATGATCCCAAACCACGGTTCAGGGAGATATTCAGTTTTCACAGACCTGAAACACTTCGTGATTGGCTAAAAAAAGACAAACCGCTTCGAAGAAGGTTATTTGACCTGCCTGCTCTCAAACCTGACGGATTAAGGGAGTGCCAGATTAATGCAATCAATAAGCTGGAAGTCTCGTTCAAGGAGAACAGGCCAAGGGCCTTAATCCAGATGGCGACAGGCTCAGGCAAGACCTTTACTGCCATAACAGCCATCTATCGGTTATTGAAATTTGCGAAGGCCAAAAGGATTCTGTTTTTGGTGGACACCAAGAATCTCGGAGAGCAGGCAGAACAGGAATTCATGTCCTATTTACCCAATGATGACAACCGAAAATTTACGGAGCTGTACTCTGTTCAGAGATTAAAATCAAGTTACATTGCCACAGACAGCCAGGTTTGCATCAGCACCATTCAAAGATTGTATGCCATTCTGAAAGGTACAGATTTGGATGAAAAGCTGGAAGAGGAGAATCCCAATGAACGGAAATACCAACCCAAAGAGATCCCTCCCATTGCATATGATCCAAAGATGCCTGTTGAGTTCTTTGACTTTATTGTCATTGATGAGTGCCACAGGAGTATTTACAACCTCTGGAAACAGGTTCTCGAATATTATGATGCTTTTGAAATTGGCCTAACGGCTACACCGGATAAAAGGACCATCGGTTATTTCAACCAGAATCTTGTGAGTGAATATTCTCACGAAATGGCTGTTGCAGATGGGGTCAATGTGGGTTACGATGTATTCATGATCGACACCAAAGTCACTCAGGAAGGCGGGACTTTGTGGAAAGGCGAATATGTTGAACTCCGTGAGAGACTCAGCAGGAAAAAAAGGATGGAGTTACAGGATGAAGATGAACATTATTCCTCCCTTCAACTCGACAAGGACGTAGTCAATCCCAACCAGATCAGGACCATCATCCGGACCTTCAAGGAATATCTCCCCACCCTGTTCCCCGATCGATATACCGCCGTAGGGACAGGTCGAGACCTGTCCCTACATCGAGACCTGTCCCTACATCGCGACCTGTCCCTACAAAACGACCCATCCCATTTCGAGGTTCCCAAAACCTTGATATTTGCCAAGACAGACAGCCACGCCGATGATATCATCAAGATTGTAAGGGAAGAATTTGCAGAAGAGAACCGGTTCTGCAAAAAGATCACCTACAATTCGGGGAAGGATAAAATGGATGGGGACAACCTGGTCGAACAAGGTGAAGATCCCAAGAGTACCCTCTCCCAGTTCAGAAACAGTTATCACCCAAGGATTGCGGTTACGGTGGACATGATTGCCACGGGTACTGACGTAAAACCATTGGAGTGCCTGCTCTTTATGCGGGACGTAAAAAGCAAGAACTACTTTGAACAGATGAAAGGCAGGGGAACCAGAACCATAGATCTGGATGGTCTCCGGAAGGTTACCCTAACTGCCAGACAAACCAAGGACCATTTTGTGATCGTGGATGCCATCGGGGTAACCAGGAGTCTGAAGACGGATAGCAGGCCCCTGGAGAAAAAGCCCGGAGTCCCTTTGAAAGAATTGCTCCAGGCGATAGCCGTCGGGGTCAGAGAGGAAGCACTCTTTACCTCGTTAGCCAACAGGTTGACCAGGTTGGACAAACAGATCAAACCACAGGAACGAAAGAAGTTTGCAGAACTGGCAGATGGGAAAAGCATTTCCACGGTAGTTAAAGAACTA
>JAJTBP010000346.1 GCA_021286825.1 Marinilabiliales bacterium
AGCGGTTCACTTTCCCTCATTCAAATAAAAAATCCCTGTAAACAATCTGCTTACAGGGACTTCTTTGTAGCGGGGAACGTTGAAATATCGAACCTTTTGGAATACTTCTATAAGGTTGTTGACCTGTATGATTACCTTGAAAATGATTGAAGTTTACTGTTTCACTATTTTATTTATTTTCACCTGTGCCCCTGTATTTCCGCAAAATGACTTCAAAACATAAATAGTCCGTTTTAGGATCTGTTCTGAGTTTTAATAACTACTTTTAAATGATTTGAATGACATAAAGATTAGAATTTCCAGGTAATTGCCTATCATCAAATATGATCTTGTAATTGATGAGTTAGTCTAAATTATTAAAAAATGAAATTTCGAACTCTTATAATATTGTTCATTATTCCGTTTATCACTTCTGCTCAGAGGGAGGTAAAGCCAGAATGGATAGAAACGGATGTGTCGATTTTCCAACATTTCTTTGAAATATTTCCATTAAAGCCGGAAATAAATGAAGATGATTTACTCAAACGGTTAGATAGATTCAAAAACGCAGAATGTGACTCGATAGGATTTGGTGCCGTTCTTCATTGTTGGATTTTGCCGGGTGGAACAATTACTATAAATTCAAATATAGTTACCTTCCAAGGTAGTGTTATTATGGCACAAACCACAATATTTAAAGATTATATCCATCGGCTTAATGGTGTTTTTGAAAGAGATAAGACAATAAAGGAAAAATTTGATAAATATTTCAAACTTCAAATTAATACGCATTATTTTAACGATAGTGTTTATGTATATTCTTATGTAAATACCTCAAAAACTGAATTATTTAAAAATTATGTGGCTAAATATTTAGGGGATCAAAAAAAAGTAGATTTGTCACAATGCGAATTTGAATATAATCTTCTTGAAGAACCCACTGGAAGATATCACTTTGACGAATCTTACTTTAGGTCCACAAAAGATTATCCACCTGTATGGGCATCCAATAAACTTGTCAAGGAAAAAAGATCAGATTATATTCTAAACATAATTAGAGGATATTCTTTGCCTGGCAGAATGTATGGCATTACGGCCATCCTTCAATTAGTCAAAGAGGGCGAATATTCTCTGACAAATCAAGACAAAGAATTAATAAGAAAAGTGTTAAAAATGGACTTATATGTAAACGGAGGTTACGATTTAATGACACACACAAGGTATGCAGATTGCCTAAATAAGGAATTACAGACATTGATTGAAAAATAACTAACGTTTACAGATTGTGACCAACCTCCTGACAATCCCCGGACTGAACGAACACCCATTCCGTGTTTTGTACCCATTTTGGTTCAGTTGCCGTGAGATCTCTGGTAGTTAACCTGTCCATACTTCATTTGGTAGTTTTCAAAATGAATTTTTGCGCCAATCTTGAACTTTTACCTGATTTACCCTACAACCCTAAACTGATTTCCCGATTCGAGGAATTTTCCGTAACTTGAATATTGCCTGGGGATATTGCCTATTGTGCACAGAATAGAAAGAAAACGGTGGCAGATACATTTACACAAATTTATATTCAAGTTGTCTTTGCTGTTAAAGGAAGGAACAGTTTGATTCATCCAACTTGGGAAGAGAGATTACATCAATACATTGCTGGCATTGTTCGTTGCAAGAAACAAAAAATGATTGCCATCAATGGAACACCTGATCATATTCATTTTTTCATTGGAATGAACCCCAAATGTTGTTTGTCTGATCTGATCAGAGAAGTTAAGAAATCAAGCAATGAATTTGTTAATGAAAATAACTTATCAAAATTCAAATTCTCCTGGCAAGAAGGATTTGGAGCTTTTTCATACAGCCATTCTCACATTGATCAGTTAGCTACGTACGTATTAAATCAAAAGACACATCACCAGACAATGACATTCAAATCAGAATACCTCGATTTTTTAAGGAAATTTGAAATAGATTATGACGTAAGGTATCTATTCGAATGGCTGGACTAAACCGACCTCGAAGAGGTCATAGGTTTGTAGAATGAGGCCATTCCTATTTTCTGCGACCCCGCCGGGGTCGAACTTCCCCGCATGCTCCGGTTCTATAAAGCTGTAATCCCTCCGGGATAAGCGGTTCACTTTCCCTCATTCAATAAAAAATCCCTGTAAACAATCTGCTTACAGGGACTTCTTTGTAGCGGGGGTAGGACTCGAACCTACGACCTCCGGGTTATGAGCCCGACGAGCTACCAACTGCTCTACCCCACAATGTAGTGGCAAACCCGTTTCCGGTTTTGTGAGTGCAAAGATAGCCTATTTTTCAGAACCCGCAATAAATCTGCAAGATTTTTGTGTAAGTTTGGAAATTCAAGATTGAATGCGCATGTCGGCAGAAAGAAAAAGAGATCTGTTGAAAAAGCTGTTGAAGGATCCCTACCGGATCGTAATTTTCAATGATCTCAATCTACATATTATCAAGCAAATCCGGTTCAGTGCCCGAACCATGTTGCTGGGGCTTACGGGTGCCATCGTCACCATCATCATGGCAGTGACGATCCTGATTGCCTTTACTCCCCTGCGGGAATACATCCCTGGTTATCCGACCGGAAAAATGAGGCAGCGACTCATTGACAATGCTTTGGTGACCGATTCACTGGAGCAGCGGCTTTCGCAGTATGATCGTTACATTCACGACATGAAGGCCATGTTGAGCGGAGAATCGACCCGCGACACGGTGATTCGGAGGGATTCGATCGTCCGGCCCAACCTCAACGCGATGAAACGAATGAACCAGGATAGTCTGTTCAAGGATGAACTGGAACAGGAACAATTCAACGTTCGTCTGGGACAGGATGGCAGCAGGAAAAGCGGCATCGCCAGTCTGCTCTTCTTCCCTCCGCTCAAAGGCATGATCTCCTCCAGACAGGACCTGACAACTGGTCATTATGGGGTGGATGTCGTGGCCAAACTGAACTCCAGAATCTCTTCAGCACTGGATGGAACAGTAATTTTCGCAGAATACACCATGGACACCGGTTATGTCATCATGGTACAGCATGAACAAAACATCATCACGGTCTACAAGCACAATGCCGAACTGCTGAAAAAGCAGGGCGACAAGGTACGGGCCGGTGAA
>JAJTBP010000023.1 GCA_021286825.1 Marinilabiliales bacterium
GTCTTGTATGCCGGACTGCCCAATCCGATCTCCATCTCAGTTCCCGGAATGTCCTTGCGGGATGTTCAGGTAACCATGACCAATGGTAGAATCGAAAGGAGCGGCGATGGTTTTCTTGCCTATCCGGAGAAGGTGGGGGTAGATGCCAACATCTCCGTCGCTGTGATGCAGGATAAGGTTGAGAAGAAGATGGGTACCTTGCCATTCCGGGTTAAGAAAGTGCCGAACCCGGTTGCTACTGTTGCCGGTAAATTTGAAGGACAGATTACCAAGAATGAATTGATGGCTGAACAAGGTGTGTTCGCCGAGATTCCGGACTTCGATTTCCAGATGAAGTTCCAGGTTCTTTCCTTTGTAGTCTCCACTTCTACCGGTGGTTTCGTTGTGGAAAAAGCGGTAAACGGAGCCCGTTTCTCCGATGAACAACGGAATATTTTCAAAGACCTGAAGCATGGAAGCCGACTTTACATCGATAACATCGTGGCAAAGGGTGACGACGGTTTCACACGCAACTTGTCTGCCATTAGTTTTAAAATCAATTAAGCGATGAGAAGGAATTTAATCTTCTTAGTGATTCTTTTGATGGGTTCTCTCACCACCCCTCTCCTTCACGGGCAGGGAATTGAGGAGCTGTTCAGGAACAAACACGCCGGAATATTCGAGAAAAAAATAACCCAGGAAAGAAAACCGGCTCCCCTGCCGAATCCTCGGGAAGCCGATGTGACCTGGTCGAAGACGGTCTGGCGACTGATCGACATGCGGGAAAAAATGAACCAGCAGTTCTATTTTCCGACCCGGGAAATACAGGGAAGATTGAACCTCATCAACATCCTGCTGAAGGGAATCAAGGATCAATCCATTACGGCCTTCGATGCCCCCATCATGGACGAGAACGAATTCAGTACACCGATCACCTATGATCAGGTAAAAGCGCAGTTTGGAGCCACCACCAAAACCATCCAAAGAAGAAATTTCGAGAATGGCCAGATGGAAGATGTAAGCGTCAAGGATACCATGCACACCGAAGATGTGAAGCAGTTCATCATCAAGGAATTGTGGTTTTTTGACAAGCAGAAATCTACCCTTCAGGTTCGGATCCTGGGCATCTGCCCCATCCGTCTCTATTATCGTGACGAGGATGTCAACCAGGAACAATTGCTTCGGAAGAAGTTGTTTTGGGTTTGGTATCCCGAGATCCGGAAGCTGCTTGCCAAAAATGAGACTTTGAATACCCGGAACGGAGCCCGCAATTATAGCTTTGATGATCTTTTCCTGATCCGCTATTTTGACGGATACATCATCAAAGAGGAGAACGTCTATGACAACCGTTCGATTTTGCAATATGCTTCTGATGAGTATGCCTCCAAGGAGTCTGACCGTATCAAAAATTCGATATTCAATTACGAACAGGATCTTTGGGAATATTGATTCTGCTCTCCTTCCTTTGATACAAACAACAAGGCCATCCCTAAAAAGATGGCCTTGTTGTTTCATGTTCCCGGCAACCTGATTGCCTGAATGTCCGCTAACCCTTTCCAAAGAGGGATCGGACCAGCTTATCCAGTCGTTCGATCTGGTGAATCCGGATATCGAACCGCTTGAAATCGACTCCCTTGGTGTATTTTGAGATATAAATTTCCCGGAAACCAAGCTTTTGGGCCTCAGCCAGCCGCTGTTCAATGCGGCTCACCGGTCTGATCTCACCTGAGAGACCAATCTCTCCGGCAAATGCCGTCTCCTTTGCAATGGGCAGATCGAAATTGGAAGAGAGGATTGCCGAAACCACGGCCAGGTCCATCGCCGGATCGTCCACCCGCAGTCCGCCCGCGATGTTCAGGAAGACATCCTTCACCATCAGCTTGAACCCGGCCCGTTTCTCCAGGACTGCCAGCAGCATGTTCATCCGTCGGATATCAAAACCGGTTGCCGATCGCTGGGGAGTCCCGTAGGCAGCCGAGCTCACCAGAGCCTGCACTTCGATAAGGAATGGGCGCATCCCTTCCACCGTTGCTGCCGTAGCGGTTCCGCTCAGACCTTCGTTGTGTTCCGAAAGCAGCATGCCAGAGGGGTTGGTCACCTCCTTCAATCCGCTTTGATTCATCTCATAAATTCCCATCTCATCGGTCGAGCCAAAACGGTTCTTGACTGAACGGACGATCCGGTAGACATGGTTACGGTCGCCTTCGAATTGCAAGACCGTATCCACGATGTGCTCCAGTACTTTGGGTCCGGCCAGGTTACCCTCCTTGTTGATGTGGCCAATGAGGATCATGCTGATCCCTCTGGATTTGGCCAGTTTCATCAAAGCCAGGGTGCACTCCCTGATTTGGGAGATGCTTCCGGCGGTCGATTCGATCGATTCACTGCTGATGGTCTGGATCGAATCGAGGATCAAAAGATCGGGCATCTCCCTTTCTGTCTGTGCCAGTACCTCTTCCAGCCGTGTCTCGCAAAGAAACAGGCATTTCCCATGTTTCTCACCCAATCGGTCTGCCCTCATCCGAAGTTGCTGGAGGCTCTCCTCCCCGGAAATGTAGAGCACTTTGCGCTCCTTGAGCTGCAAGGCAATCTGAAGTACCAGTGTCGATTTGCCGATCCCCGGTTCTCCTCCCAAAAGAATCAGTCCACCCGGCACCATGCCGCCACCCAGAACCCTGTTGAACTCGGTATCTCCGGTTAGTATGCGCGGCATTTCCACCAGGTTGATCTCATCCAATGTGACCGGTCGGGCCGACTGGCCAGGCGCGAGTACGGTACCCAGCTGTACAGAAGCAGATCGTTGGATCTCTTCGGTAAAGGTATTCCACTCGCCACACGAGGTGCACCGACCAATCCATTTGGGTGATTGGTAGCCGCAACTCTGACAGACGAAAACGGTTTTGACTTTAGCCAATGTATCGTGTATTGGAAAAATGATTCAAGGATCAAAAATTGGTATCCTGTTCTGGATCAGATCAATCGAT
This sequence comes from Marinilabiliales bacterium, assembly GCA_021286825.1. Lineage (GTDB taxonomy): Bacteria > Bacteroidota > Bacteroidia > Bacteroidales > Prolixibacteraceae > CAINVV01. The sequence continues at coordinate 2,964 of JAJTBP010000023.1, forward strand.
TGGTTATTGTATCCGGAAAGATGACCCTGGGCTCAAATGTTTTGGCCTCTTCGAAGTCCATCGACGCATAGGACATGACGATGATGACATCTCCTACCACCACTTTCCGGGCCGCCGGTCCGTTCAGGATAATGTCTCCTGATTTGCGTTTCCCACGAATGACATAGGTCTCAAATCGTTCTCCATTGTTGATGTTGACGATGTGTACCTTCTCATGGAGAATCAGGTTGGCGGCCTCCATCAGTTCTTCATCGATAGTAATGCTACCGACATACTGAAGGTCTGCTCCTGTTACGGTAACCCTGTGTATCTTAGACTTGCAAACTTCTATAAACATGCTGAATGTGTTAAAGATCAAACACAATGTTGTCAATTAAGCGAACGGATCCGGCATAAAGGGCGATGCAGCCCACTTTTCTGCCCGGAGCATCCCAGGAAACCACCGCTTCCAGTGTGCGCTCGTCTACGATGTCGAAATATTCGAGGCGTAGAAGGGGGATCGCCTCCATCTTGGCGATAAGACCGGCTCTCACGGTTGCCGGATCCTCACCATTCCTGGCTGCTGAAACGGCCTCCTTCAGAAGGGCATAGATCTTAGGGGCAACAGCCCGGTGTTCCGGCGTAAGCAAACGGTTGCGCGAACTCATGGCCAGTCCGTCGACTTCTCTGACGATGGGACAGGGGACGATCGCAACCGGAAGTTTTAACTGGTCCACCATGTTGCAGATGATGCTGTACTGTTGGAAGTCTTTGTATCCAAAATAGGCCCTGTCTGGCCGGACAATGTCGAATAGCTTGCTAACCACTTGGGCAACTCCCTGAAAATGGCCGGGTCGGAAGGCTCCCTCCATGACCGATTCAAGCTTGCCAAATTGGAACTGACGGGTATCCTTTTCGGGATAGATTTCCCCCACCTCCGGCGCAAAGAGATAATGACAGGTGCGTGAACCAAGCAATTCACTATCTGCTTCCATCGTTCTGGGATAATTTTTCAGGTCGTTGGGATCGTTGAATTGTGTTGGGTTGACAAAGATCGAAGCGATCACCCGATCATTTTCGGCTGCAGCCCGCTCCACGAGCGAGAGATGTCCAAGATGCAATGCCCCCATGGTGGGTACAAACCCAACAGTCAATCCCTGAGCCCTGTCGGCAGCCAGGGCTTCCCTGACTTCGGCGATAGTCCTGAAAAGTTCCATGTTCTGTTTGTTCGACCTGCAAAGTAAGTAAATAAATGTGAGTAGCGGGAATGATCTTTCTGTTTTGAGAAAAAGATAAGCAATTGAACCTTTGGTCTGACGTTCAGACACTCTCACAAAAATTGTTCACATCCTGCTAGCGAAGCAATGGCTTTCCGCCACTTCAAACCATTCCCTTTAGCTTTGTTTAACTATTAACGCGCTGAAAATGATTGAAAGTTGCGTAACTTTTATATATTTTTGCAGAATATTTTCAAAACAACGGAATGGAAAAAAAGAAGGTTTTATTTATCTCACAAGAAATTACTCCCTACCTCCCTGACTCAGAGATTGCTGATATCGGTCGATATCTTCCCCAGGGTATCCAGGAAAGGGGGAAAGAGATACGTACCTTCATGCCCCGTTTTGGAAATGTCAACGAACGGAGAAATCAGCTGCACGAAGTGATTCGACTGTCGGGGATGAATCTGATCATCAATGACAATGACCATCCGCTGATCATCAAGGTAGCCTCCATTCAGGCTGCACGGATGCAGGTATATTTCATCGACAATGAGGATTATTTTCAGCGCAAATATGCCCTGAAAGATGAGAACGAAGTAGCATTTGAAGACAACGACGAAAGGGCCATCTTTTTTGCCAGGGGAGTTTTGGAAACCGTCATCAAGCTGAGATGGTCGCCAGACATCATCCATTGTCACGGCTGGTTTACAGGCATGATTCCATTGTTTGTCAAGAAGACTTACCGGGACAATCCCCTCTTTGCCAATACACGCGTGGTCTATTCCGTGTACAACGACGGATTTGGTCAGCCCCTCAGCCATGAGATGGGCCGAAAGATAGCCGAAGATGGCATCAATCCGGCTGATATTGCCATTTTGGGTGTACCCACATTTGAAAATTATACAAAACTTGCTCTGGCTTATTCGGACGCAGCTATCAAGGGAAGTGAAGTTATCAGCACGGAAATTGAAGAACACATCAAAGCCTCGGGAATGCAGTATCTGGACTACCAACCAAAGGAAAGTTACATCGATTCCTACTTCGATTTTTACAATAATATTTTATAATTTGCGCCGATTTTACTACAAAAAGTTGATCACATTGAATAATCGAACGATTGGAACCTTCACCTTGAGTGGTGTTCTATTGATAGTATCCTTGATCTTTACAGCGTGTCAAAAAGGGGATGAAAGCCTGGGCAGGAGCCTGATTCCAGGAAACGCCTTTGTCTATTCCAGAAACTACGAGGAGACCGGAACCATCAAAGCCTATACCTTCACTGACGAGAAGGTCAGGATGGATCACCCGGGCTTCAATTATGTCGGGAGTTTCAATGATCCGGTCTTTGGTCGGACGGACGGAGCCTTTGCTGCCCAGTTCCGGCTTGCCTCCAATCCGGACTTCGACAGTTCCGCCAAATTTGACTCACTCATCCTTCGTTTGACCTACAAACGGATCTATGGAGATACAGCCACAGCACAGACATTCAAAGTGTATGAACTGACAAGTGGACTCGATTATGACTCGAAATACCTCTCCACCTTCAACCTGAAATCTCTAGCCTCTCCTACCCTTCTGGGTTCCTATAGCTTCATACCCAAATTCAGAACGGATTCTGCCAAGACGGATACCACCATCCAATATTTGCGTATTCGGCTCAGTGATTCACTTGGTCAGCGTTTCATGAAGATGGATTCGTTGCAGATGATTTCCAATGAGATCTTCCTTCAGAATTTCAAGGGTTTGTATATCGAGGCTGATGCAGCTGCCCGCAAGGGAACGTTGATTGGCCTTACCCCAACCGGATCGGCCATGGGGTTGTATTATCATACCACCAGTAAAGACTCGCTTTTCTTCGGGCTCTCGGTCACGACCAATTCGGCCAATGTTGCCGCCTTCAAGCACGACTACCGGGGAAGTTTGTTTGGAACCCATCTGAACCAGGAGCTGATTCAGGATACGCTGGCCTATTTGCAGCCAACCGGTGGAACGAAGATCAAAATCAACATGCCGACACTGGAAAAATGGAAGGATTCGACCCAATATACCATCAGCAGGGCCACGCTGGTCTTTTATGTAGACACCCTGATGACGGATGCCCGTCGGTACGAAATGCCTGAAAGGATCTACCTGAAATATATGGATTCCACCAATACCGAGGTATTCCCGAAGGACAGTGAATTGTCATCCACCTATTACAATGGCATTTACGATGCAACCACGGCTAGCTATACCTTCAACATTACCCGCCACCTCGAACAGATCGTCAAGAAAGAGGTGACCACCACGAGCATGTATCTGGTGGCCACGGACAGAAGCGGTTCGGCCAACAGGGTGGTGTTGAAAGGAGGGAACAGTTCCAAGCCCATCAAGTTGCAGGTCAAATACACACGATATCAGTAATTGTTTCCGCTGCAATCCCGGCGGCAACATCCAATGAATAGCCGTAACCCGGAATGAAAACCACCCTGATTTTGCTTAGAAGGATCCTTGTGTCGGCAGGCATGCTTGCCTTGCCTCTGATCATCCTCTACTCCTGCGCCAACATGGGTATGCCCAAAGGGGGTCCGAAAGACAAGACCCCACCCGTGATCCTGAAGAGCAATCCGGTATTCAATCAACGCAATTTCAAAGACAACAAGGTTCGGATTACCTTCGATGAATTTGTGAATACCGATGATCTGAACGACAAATTCATTGTCTCCCCTCCCACCTCGAAAAAGCCCCTCTTTCGAACCAAAGGGAAAACACTCATTGTCGATCTGAACGACAAGCTGAAGCCCAACACCACTTATTCTCTGGATTTCAAGGATGGTGTCAGCGACAACAATGAGAAAAACAAATACAAGAACCTGCGGCTCGCCTTTTCGACCGGACCGGAACTGGATACCCTTCGCCTGGTGGGATTTGTACGGAACGCCTTCAACCTGGAACCTGCAATAAATTGCTATATCCTTTTGTACCAAGGAACTTCCGACACCCTGGTCCACAAGACCAAGCCGGATTATGTAGGCAAAACAAATAGTCAGGGCTTTTTTGCCATCACCAACCTGCCCGCCACCAGCTACCAGGTCTATGCATTGGGCGATGTCGACAACAATCTGAAATATACGGAAGGTGTCGATTCGATCTCCTTTTTGGCAGATCGCATCACCCCTTCAGCCAAATTTCTTCCCGATCGGGATACGTTGGCAACAGGTCCCGACACATTGGTTGTTCTGGGAAAGACCCGTTTTTATCCCGATCCCCTGAATCTTTCCCTCTTTTTCGAAAAGGGTTTCGAGCTTAATCTCGACAAATACGACTGGCCCGATCGAAAAACGATCAACCTGACCTTCGTGGGATCGACTGCCGATACTTTCCATGTAGAGCCACTGAATGTACATCCCAAAGGAGAGTGGATGATGCTTGAAAAATCAAGGCATGCAGATACCCTTAAGCTATGGCTCACCGATTCGCTGGTTTACAAGCGCGATACCCTGGCGCTGCGGTTGTCTTACCTTCAGCAGGATAGTCTGGGCGCCTTCTTTGTCAAAAAAGACACCCTGAAATTCTTTATGAAAGAGGATCCAGTGGCAAAAACCGAGCGTGCCAAAAGAAAAGAGCGTAGGAAAATTGAGACCGAACCCCGTAACATCATCCTCTCCACGAGTATCGGATCCATTCTTGATCCTTACAAAGAGATTGTAATAGAGTCTCCGCAACCTTTCCGTTCGTTTGATACATCAAAAGTCAAGCTCTTCGTCAAGGAGGATACAACCTATCACCGGATTTTTGCCAAGATACGTCCGGATAGCATCCAGATGCGAAGATACCGAATCCGGTATCCTTGGGCTTTCGATGCAAAATACAAGCTTGTCGTGGATTCTACGGCCGTGTCCACCATTTACGGATTGTACAACAAGGCAATCTCTACTGAATTCAAGACGCAGGAAGAGGAACATTATGGCAAAATTGTGTACAATGTGACCAATGTCAAATGTCCGATGATTATTCAGTTGATCGACAATTCGCCCGAAGAACTGGTAGAACGGAGCCTGCGAATCTCCAAAGACGGAGAGATCAGTTTCCCCTATCTGGAACCCAAGAAATATCTGCTCAAGGCCATTTTTGACCGGAACAACAACGGGAAGTGGGACTCCGGTAACCTAAAGACGAAGACGGAACCCGAGGAGGTATGCTACTATCTGAATGTCATCAAGGTTCGCGCCAATTGGGACAATTCCGATACCTGGATGCTTCCTGATCCGGCCAATTTCACCAAGAAAATCTATGATGCAGAGGCTGAAGCTGAAAAACTTCAGAAGAAAAAGAAGAACGCACCGCAAAAAACAAAACTCTTTTAAACAACCTAAAATTATGGCAAGCATCAGACAATTAAAGAAAGAGATTGGATACATCTCTTCTCAGGTCATCGAAGACTGCCTCGACCTGGTCCGTCATTTCAATGGTAAGGAACTGGAAGCCATGGCTGTGATTGATGAATTGGTGGCCCTCCACAATGCCACCCTTGAAAAATCCAATCACCCGGACGGGAAGGACAACCCACAGATGGTAAGAAGTTACTACAAGCAAATCAAGAAAGATTACATTGAAGGCGTCAACGAAGCCTACAAGAAGTTGGAATTGATGGTGAAGTAACCACAAACGAAAAACGGGAGGCCTGAAAAGTCTCCCGTTTTTTTATCGTTTCGCAAAATCGCCTTTATCTTTCACTGACGAGCTTCTCCTTCCCATGAAGCGTTTTCACCGCCTCCTGCAAGGTGTTGTCAATGTCACTGATGATGCTGTAGAATCCCTCTTCTCCAATGATGTTCCGAGCCACATAGGCCATCAACTGCGTTTCAATGATCTTGCCAGAGGCCTTTAACCCCTGTTCGTTGGTGGCGACTCCGTTCTGCGACGCATATTGCAGGAATTCGGCAAGCAGGTTACGTTTTTTCAACAATGAAACAAATTCAGCACCTGACTTCAATTTTTTCAGTTCCTCCCTGTGCTTATCGGCATAGTTGAAGGCATACTGATAGACCAGACCCTTTTGCAACAATTTGAAGAGGTAAGAGGAGTTTCCGGAGGTGTCTGCGGGAACAAATAGATCGGGCATGATACCGCCTCCTCCATAAACCACCCGTTTCAGCCTAGTGTAGTATTTGACGGTATCGGCGGGATGGATGCTGTCCTTCTGCTCGAACTCACCATGGACATATCTGCGGGTGATGTCGGCGTAATAATCATCGGTACCCTTGAGATAGGAACGCTGGATGCAACGGCCTGAAGGGGTATAGTAACGGGCAACGGTCAACCGGATAGCCGATCCGTCAAAAAAAGGTATCTGCTCCTGAACCAATCCCTTTCCGAAGGTTCTCCTGCCAATGACCGTTCCCCTGTCATTGTCCTGCAAGGCTCCGGCAAAGATTTCACTTGCGGAGGCCGTGTATTCATCGACCAGGACCACTACTTTCCTGCCGAAATATCTTCCCTTGTTTTCGGCACGGTATTCTCTCTTGGGCTGGGTCCGACCGATGGTATAGACGATGAGTTCATTCTGATCCAGCACTTCATTGACCATCCGAATGACTGCACTCAGGTATCCGCCCGGATTGCCCCGCAGGTCGATGATGATCTCACCTGCACCTGCGCTATCCAGTTTTGCCAGGGCTGCCATATATTCTTCATAGGTTCGCTCGGCAAACCGTCCGATCTTGATGTACCCGATCTGGTTGTCGATCATGTAGGAAACATCCACGCTGTTGATGGGGATGTCCCCCCTGGTAATGTTGAAAGACAATAAATCCGGTAATCCTTTACGGAGGATCGAAACTTTGACATTGGTTCCTTTGGGACCTCTCAGTTTCTTGAATACCAGATCATTCTTTACATTCTTTCCCACAAGGGTAGAGTCACCCACCTTGACAATCCTATCGCCGGCCATGATTCCGAGTTTCTGGGAGGGTCCTCCGGAGACCACATCGATGACCATGACGGTATCGTTCTGAATGGAAAACTGTACACCGATCCCTCCAAAGTTGCCTGTCATCTCCTCTGTCACACCCTGCATATCCCTGGCAGGAATGTATACGGTATGGGGATCCAACTGCTTCAATACTTCCGGAATGGCATCTTCAACCATTTTGCGGGAATTGACGGTATCAACGTAGTTTCCTTCGACCAGGTTGATCACCATGTCCAGCTTATTCTTGCTGGAAAGTTGGGTGGGCAGCAGGGCTGCCAGTCTCCGGGTTTGAAGTTTGATGCCCAGCCAGACACCAAAAATCAGTGTCAACGCCACAATCAGTGGCAGCCAGGTCGAGAGTCTGCTTTTGTTTTCCATGAATTGTTTTTCTGCTATTTCTTATACGGCGGGTTAGGTTTCGAAGGAACAAAAAATCAGGGATTTTCCTGTCCGCCAATCTGGACCACTTCGATGGCGGCCCTCTTCAGCAATTCGAGTCCGTCATTCAGGTGGTAAGGTTCTGAAAAGACGACCCTGCGGATACCTGCCTGAATGATCAGTTTTGCACATTCAATGCAGGGAGAGGAGGTCACATACAGGGTCGCACCCTCACTGCTGTTGCTGGACTTGGCAATTTTTGTGATGGCATTGGCCTCGGCATGCAGAACATAGGGCTTGGTCTTGCCGGTCTCATCTTCGCAAACATTCTCAAAACCGGAAGGGGTTCCATTGTAACCGTCGGAGATGATCATCTTGTTCTTCACCAGCAAGGCTCCCACCTGACGCCGTTTGCAATAGGAGTTCTCGGCCCAGACGGCGGCCATTCTCAGGTACCGTTCATCCAATTTTATTTGCTTGTCCTCCATGATCTAATACTAGTCTGTTGGTTGTGGAAATCATTACAGGATTCGATCCCCAATATACCCAAAAACCGGCTCAATAGGCCGGTTTTGGAAAATTTCATTCGAAAGGGATGGGGTTAAACTCATTGCTGACGCTTCATCGCCCGTGGCTGCACATACATCTCCCTGGAGAAGTGCTGTAGGTCGGCCGATCCAATGAGTGACTGGGACTTGCTCAGGAATGTGGCAGGAACCACTGATGCGGATTTTAACCCTTTGATCCTGTCTAGACACACCTTCAGGAGCGCCTCATTTTCATCGCCCAAGGGCAGAAGGTTGCCTACATCCTCCTTCGCGGTAATATCAGGCGTCAAACCCGAAACATAGTCGCTGACCCCCTGCGAATTCGCGATCTTGACGATGATAGGCTGCATGGCCCATTTGTGCGTAGTCACCACATTCCCATTGGCATCCAGATCCTTGAAGGTCTGTGATCCAACGTATTTGCCATAAGTGTTGGTTCCCACCACCGTAACATTCATGTAGGGGCGCAATCCATTGATCAGCAATTCACTGGCAGATGCAGTCTCTTTCGATACGATGAAATAGATGTCGCTAAGATTGAGGCTGTTGATGGTAGCGCCGGCACTGGTGGAAGTGGCGCTGATCTTGTTGGCAAAGTAGTTCAGATCAAAACCTGTTCCGTAGTAATTGGAGAAAGCCTGCTGAAGAATGGAATTGTAGACACTCTTGCAGAAGATCTTGGTGTTGTCGGTACTGTAGATCATACTCGCCAAATAGATGGCTGTCTGAACTGAACCTCCGCCGTTGTAGCGCAAATCGACAATGATCTTGGAGATTCCTGCCGTTTTGAATTGTTGCAAGACTGTGTTCAATTGCACATCATAATCAGAGGTGAAGCCGTTGTACATCAGATAACCGACCTTCGTTCCATTGGCGGTAATGACCTTGTTGGTAAAAATGGGATTCTCCTGCATCTGTACCGCCGTCATGACCGGTGTGGTGATGCCGGGGGTCAGGGTGTTGTTGGAAAGAGTGGCGAGGGTCAAGGCAAACGATTCCTTGGCGATCAGGGTTTGGTAATTGGTGGTATTCAACTGTGTACCATCGATCTTGATGAAGATATCGCCCCTTTTCAGCCCGGCTTGCTCGGCTGGAGATCCGGGCAGGACATAGCGGATGACACCCATCACATCCGTTGATGTGGAATTGACCAAATAAAGCTGAAAATCATATCCCATGGTTTTGGAGATCCCGGCAATCCAGTTATCGATGATCGAATAATCATTGACAATGAAGGACCATTTGTCAACCACATCCTTTTGGTAGAGCAGGCTGTTAAAGAGGAGATTGGGATCTGTAAATTTGTTGAGATAGGCATTGAGGCTATCCTTGTTCCGTTTGTAGTTGGGACTGGAAGTGGTCAGGGGTTGATAATTGGTATTCGATAGTCCGTTGACATTTGTGTTCCAGAGGTATACATCGTGCATGGTCGACCATACGAAATAATTAACTTCGCTGGCATCCGGAATGGTGTTGGTGCCGGGTGTGGTGGTATCGGGTATGACCGGTGCCACGGCCTCTTTCCTGCATTGAACCAGGGTAACGGAGAAGAGAAGCAGGAAAGCGGGGATCAGGTAAGCGTAATTCCTTTTCATTGTAAATGCGATCATTAGAATGACAAAAATAAAAGATAAAAAAGATCCCGAGCTGTATGAGACCACTTTTTAAGCTATCTTTTGCCCTATTTCAGATTATTTAACCTTTGATTATTCTATACGCATCCTTCCCCTGAAAGTGTTACAATGGCGGGTAAAAAAGGTTGACCGGGTCATTTGCCCTTTTCTGAACTTTTTTTCGAGTCGCCTGTAACTTTTGGAAAGGGTCGTTCGTCCTATTGCGAAACCTATGAATCCTGTGCATGACCCTGAAAGAATTCAACCACTCCGTTGATCAATGGTCTGACGGCCTTTACCGTTATGCCCTGAAATGGACCGGCGATGTTTCTTCAGCGGAAGATGTCGTTCAGGATTGTTTTGAGCGGCTTTGGGTAAACCGTGACCGTGTGGATGCGACGAAGATCAAGTCCTGGTTGTTCACGACTGCCCATCATGCCATGGTCGATGGTTCAAGGAAGTACAAAAGGGAACAGATCCTTGAACCAGGAAAGCTACCGGAACAGTCATCTCCCGATACCGGATACAATGACCTTCAGGAAGTGCTGCATGAAGCGCTGAAAAGATTGCCTGAGGTCCAGAAATCGGTACTGCTGCTAAGGGATTATGAAGGGTATTCCTACCAGGAGATTGGTGAGATCACCGGATTATCTGAGCCACAGGTAAAAGTTTACATCTATCGGTCAAGATTGCATTTGAGAAATTATATCGGAAGTCTGGATCTGGTTGTCTGAACCGTTCCGTTGGGCCAGAAGCCTTCCGGGTGTTGTTTGCCCATGAAGAAAAATCGGACGCAAGCCATAAAAAAGCAAAGGATGAGCATGACAAGAGCACAATATGAAGCAAAGTTCCTCGACTATCTGGAGGGAAGGCTGGATCGTATTGAAAAGGCGGAGGTCGATGCCTTTCTCGAACAGCATCCTGACCTGGCCAACGAAATGCAATGCGCCTCTGCAATCCTGGTACCAGATCCTGCCATCACCTTTCGGGGCAAATCCAGTCTGAAAAAGGGAGATTGGGATGATCGGGAAACTTTTGAAGAAAAGGCCGCAGCAACTCTGGAAGGAGATCTTTCCGAAGAGGAGGCAAAACGGATGATGGAGTGGGCCAACGGTAAACCGGAAGCGATCCGCTTTATCAAAGAATTGGCAACCTGCAAACTCATCCCTGACAGATCCCTTCACTATGCCAAAAAAGAGCAGTTGAAGAAAAGGGCTTTCCGTCCGGTCTATCTGTTGCCCATTGTCGGAGTGGCGGCCTCTCTCCTGCTGGTGCTTTGGGCGTTTCCCCCCGGGAATCAGCATGGATTGCCCCAAACGCCACCGCAAGTGGTGATTGCCGGGATACCCCCTGCCCCTTCACAACCCCAGGAAAACAACCTCATCCGGGTTAAACAGGTCGACACCCTGAAGATGAAGTCGATGCATCGTAGAAAAAGTGTCAGGAAAGAGGAACCATCGGTCCAGAAATCGGGGGCTGTCCTGCAGAAGATACCTGCAGAACCGCTTGCCGCCCTGAAACCGATCGATGCTCCCCTCTCACAGGAGGCCCAACCGATCCTGGTTCTGGCCAAAGTCAACGACAAAGAGGCGAACCACCTCGAAAAAGTGCTGCTGTCCGACTATTTTGAATCCAGACTGCAGGATCTCAAGTTGCAGGAGCCGGAAGAAAAACTTTCCAGAAAAGAGATAACGCTAGCCGGCCTTCGTTTTCTATCGCGTCTGACAGGCAAACGATTCACTGCCAGGAAGGATCAGGAAGGGAAGCTGCACTCCATCTCTTTCCAATCGCAGCTCCTCGCCATCTCCTTTCCGGTAAACACTGAAGAGTGAGCTGTAACTTTTCCGGGGGCTTCAACGTCTTAGGGGAAATTTTGGAGCAAGAAGATCTTCCGGTTCAATTTTAAGTGACTGTAAATTCGGAAAGTGGAGATTCGGGCATATCATCTGATCCCACTGAACGGATCTGACAAACGAAAAACAAATTCAAATAGAAATGAAAACAAAACTTATTCTCGCAACATTGCTACTGGCCGCAACGACTCAAATGTCCATGGCTCAGGATACGGTTAAGGTCAATGTTTTAGGCAAAAACCTGGTTACCGTTGTAGAAGATGGCAGCAAAACCAACGTCAAGATAGGCGACAACAACATCAATGTCAACGACAATTCGAGGGACACCGTGAAGATCAGGGTTGGCAGAAAAACGATGGTGGTCACCGAAGGAAGGCATGGAACGAAGGTTGCCTTTGACCAGCTCGATGACAAAAAGTTTGAACAGTGGACCGGACATGCACCCAAATTCAAGGGACATTGGTCAACATTGGAGATCGGAGTGAACTCCTTTACCAATCCGGACTATGCGGGTTATACCATCCCGCCCAGCTCCAGCTTCCATGGCGAAAACTACCTGGATATCAACCACAACAAATCCCTCGAAGTGAACATCAACCTGATCCGGTTCAGCTTCGGACTTCAGGAGAAGAAAAACAACATTGGCCTGGTGACCGGACTTGGATTCAACTTCAACGATTACCGCTTTTCCAACGGTTTTACCATCAAGAATGAAAATGGCTACATCGTACCCATTCCCATCAGCTCACCCAAATTGCAGAAGACCAAACTCTCTACGGGTTATCTGACTGTCCCGTTGTTGCTCGAGATCCATGCCCCACGAAGGACAGGATTGTGGATGTCGATGGGTGTGATAGGCGGCATCAAGATGGGATCCCATACCAAAGTGAAGATCGACGGGACCAAAGACAAGGATCACAACGATTTCAACATCAGCCCCTTCCGGGGAGGTGCGACAGCCAGAATCGGTTACAAGGGACTAAATCTTTACGGAACCTATTACTTCACCCCCTTCTTCAGGGACAACCGCGGACCATCCATGCAGCCCTTTACCATCGGTCTCGGCTTGCTGAACTTCTGATCGCTCACCGATTGGGAAAAAAGAGGTTGTCATGCGAAATGGCAACCTCTTTTTGTTTTGTCCTGCCATGGCTCCCCCCTTTGTACCGGTCCACTCTCCACTCGCTTACAGTCACCACGCCCAATCCCACCACTCCCTACTCGTCGGGATCCGGAACAGATCCTGAATTGTGCGACCCAAAACACCGCATTAGCCGATTTTTTAAAAATTAAATGATACCTACGTGTCGCATTTAAAAAAATGATTATTTTTGAATGTATATAATACTTATAGGTATCATTTATGAATTTCAGCAAAACAACAGACTATGCCTTTAGAATCATGCGTTTGATGTCGCAGGATGAGTTGAAACTTTTCACTGTGGAGGAGATTTACCAGCAGATTCGTATTCCCTACCGGTACCTGAGAAAACTGATGACGCACCTGACCCGAAGCGACTTTATGGAGAGTGTTCAGGGGAAAAAGGGTGGTTTCCGACTCTCCCGTCCATCAAGTCAGATTACCTTGCTGGACATTCTGAAGGTAGTGGATCCGGAGTACCTCACGGGCAGATGTTTTTTCGGATTTGAGAACTGTGCGCTTGATACGGTCTGCATCATGCACGATCAATGGACGGGTGTCCGGGCCAATGTTCATGCCATTTTGGCGAACACTTCGCTGGCGGATCTGCATGTTTCGGGTGACCTAAACGAACACTTTAAACAACCCAAATAATCACACTAAACTTTGAGCTATGGTAGATTCACAAGTCGTATTAAACGGACAGACATTTGCCTACACATTTTATGCAATTGCCATTATTCTGCTGATGTTATGGTTTGGTTACAAGGTCACCAAAAGCGGAAAAACGAACCAAGTGAGTTCGACTCTCTTCTATTCGTTTGTCGCGCTGCTGATTGTAATGGGGGTTTCCCTTCACATCGTGACCTACCATACCATTCCCTGGGCGTCGATGGATCTGAACAGAAAAGAGTTGAAAGCCGACAAGGCATTTGACATCAACATTCAGGACCACAAATTCTTCCTTCCAGCCGAGAAACTGGTCATTCAGGTTGACGACAAGGTGATGTTCAATGTCACCTCTTCGGACCTGACGTACGGTTTTGGACTTTTCAGGAGCGACCATTCGATGGTTTTTCAGATGCAGGTCATACCGGGGCACCTGAACGACATCCTGTGGAAGTTTGACAAACCGGGAGTTTACACCATTCGCTCGACCGAGTATTCGGGTCCAAAGGGGGCACAGATGATCCTCAAGGATGTGGTGGAAGTAGTTGCCAAACAGTAATCAACCAGAAAATCTAAACAAATGAATTTCAAGCAAACTTTTATGAACGGGGAGCAGGGATTGTTCAAGCCCGCCACCCTGACACCGATGCAGAAGCTGGTATTGCGTTTTGTTGTGGTTGGATTGATCTATTATGCCTTTGCCGTAATTGAAGGAATGATCATGCGCATTTACCAAATTCAACCCATTGAGGCGATCCAGGATTATCAATATTTTGCCATCCTCACGGCCCATCCTCTGGTTGGGATTTTCGGTTCGACCTACTCCATCGTCTTTGGCGCCTTCCTTTTTCTGGTACCCTATCTGATGAAGAAGCCGTTGTGGAGCTACAAATTGGCCAACTGGACCTGCATCCTGATCGGCTCCGGAACCCTTACCTTCTGGCTGGCGGGATTCTTCACCCATTATGCCCCTCTTTATACCCTGTATTGGCCGTTGCCGGCTGATTTTACGCAGTTCAATCCGCTGGGTGGAACATTCTTTGTTTTGGGCATTGCCATCGTGATGACGGGTACGGTCTTCTTCGTTGTCAACATCTTCAAGACGATTGTTTACACGCCGGATGGATGGGAAAAGCAGCCCGCAAAGGCACTCTTTCTTTCGGCGATGGGTCTGAGTGGCATGACCAACCTCTTCAGAAAAAAAGAGAACCAGAAAGAGCACCTGGTATCCTTGCCCGTAGCGGCCATTGCCAGGGGAACGGTAGATACGGCGCTCAACGCGGGAATCATCCTCTTTACGGGCGTGCTCATTCTGGTCTACCTGATTGCACACCAGATTGGCATCGATTTGAAAAACACCGCAGTAGACGCCTTGCTATACAAAAATTGGTTCTGGTGGGGATTGGATTTGATTGCCGACGGACTGGTTCTGATCTTCGTTGCCGGCACCTGGTATCTCCTGGCTATGCTGATCACCGGAAAGACATTGTTTATGCAGAACATTGCCCGGGCAGCCCTTTTGTTGGAACTGGTTGTTTCATGGACAGTATGGTCTCACCACCTGATGTCGGATCAGGCGCAACCCGGTATCCTGAAGGTAGCCTCAGGTGAGATGGTCACAGCCTTTGAGTTGATCACCCAGGGACTGGCCTTCTTCATCACCCTGGCAACCCTTTGGAGTGCCCGCCCACTGAAGATGACCAATCCCCTGAAATTTTTACTGGGAGGATTGATGGGGTTTGCACTGGCAGTGCCCGCCGGCATCATGCAGGCTGACCTGGGATTGAATCGTATTTTGCACAACACGCAGTGGATCGTGGGTCCGCACGTACACGTTGCCGTGCTGGTCGGATTGACCATGACACTTTATTCGGCCATCTACCTGCTTTTCCCGATTGTCACCAACGGGGCCAAACTTTACAGCCAGAAGCTGGCCAACTTCCATTTCTGGGCACACATCACCGGGGGTGTAGGCATGGGAGCCTTCATGGGCATGGCCGGACTCAAGGGCATGCTGAGAAGGACGATCTATCTCCACGGAGAATTCAACCTCTACATGATTCTGGCCGGCATCTGCGGATTGTTGTTGCTGCTTGCCTTTCTGGCCTTCTTTTTCAACATCGTCATGAGTGTTGGCCTGAAAGGAGTGATCGGGATCTTTGCTCCCTCAAAACTGGACGAGAAGTTACTGGTTCCCGAACCGGAAGAGCAGAAGTAAACCGATTCGGCCCACAAAAAAGGAGGAGACCATGATGGCTCCTCCTTTTTTATGGGTTGAAATACGCTGGGCAGGTTAAAGCGGAATGTTGCCGTGCTTTTTCAGCGGATTGCTCTTGTGTTTGTTCTGGGCCATATCGAGAGCCTGGATCAGTTTGGCCCGAGTCTCCCGGGGATAAATCACCTCGTCTACATAACCCAATTCAGCGGCCTTGTATGGATTGGAGAAAGTGGCGCGATAGTTCTCAACAGCCTCAGCCCGCTTTTCCGGATCCAGCTTGTCGCGATGGATGATTCGTACGGCACCATCGGCACCCATCACGGCAATCTCTGCCGTAGGATAGGCAAAATTAACATCGGCACCAATGTGTTTGCTGCTCATCACATCGTAGGCACCGCCGTAGGCTTTGCGCGTGATGAGGGTGATCTTCGGCACCGTAGCTTCGGCAAATGCGTAGAGCAGTTTGGCTCCATGTCGGATGATGCCGCCAAATTCCTGAACTGTTCCCGGAAGGAAACCGGGCACATCGACAAAGGTGAGGATCGGAACATTGAAAGCATCGCAGAATCGGACAAAACGTGCCGCCTTTACAGAAGAGTTGATGTCGAGCACACCGGCCAGATAGGCGGGTTGATTGGCTACGATGCCGACGCTTTTGCCTCCCATACGGGCGAAGCCAATCAGAATGTTGGGTGCATAATCCGGCTGGATTTCAAAAAAATGGCCATTGTCGACCACCATTGTAATCAGTTGGTGCATGTCGTACGGGCGGTTCGGGTCGTTCGGGACCAAGGTATCCAATGCTGCCTCCTCCCTGTGAAAGTCATCATCGTTGGGAACATATGGCGGATCTTCCATGTTGTTGGAGGGGAGATAACCCAGGAGCTCGCGAATCATGAGCATGGCATGTTCGTCGTCGTCGGCGGTCAGATGGGTCACCCCGCTCCTACTGCCGTGGGTCACCGATCCCCCGAGATCTTCCTTGGTTACCTCTTCATGGGTCACCTCTTTGACCACATCGGGTCCAGTGACGAACATATAGCTGGACTCTTTTACCATCACAATGAAGTCGGTGATGGCCGGAGAGTAAACAGCACCTCCGGCACAGGGACCCAAGATGGCGGAGATCTGAGGAATCACACCTGAACTCATGACATTCCGGTAGAAGATATCGGCATATCCGGCCAGGCTCTGCACCCCTTCCTGGATGCGCGCTCCCCCTGAATCGTTGAGTCCGATGACCGGTGCGCCCATGTTCATGGCAAGGTCCATGATCTTGATGATCTTATCGGCATTTGTCCGGCTCATGGTTCCGCC
>JAJTBP010000347.1 GCA_021286825.1 Marinilabiliales bacterium
TGCCCTGTTTGTGACATTCATCGGCGAGCATTTTCAACACATCTTTTCCATAAGGAGTCCTTTTGACGATGTTCCAATCGGTCAATTGTGTGTCCCACATACAAAATCCATCATGGTGTTTGCTCGTGATGGTGATGTATTTCATCCCTGCATTCTTTGCCATACTTACCCATTCCGCAGGATTGAACTCTCTAGGGTTAAAAAAGGCCGGAAGTTTTTGATAGCTGGCTTTGGTATACTGCATGTTGTTCTCCACCCATTCACCATTGCATAGGGTAGAATAAACTCCCCAATGGATAAAAAGGCCAAATTTGGCATCCTGAAACCAGGTTCGGGACTCCAGGTTACCTTGTGTCGGAACATAGTCCTTTTGGGCATTCGCCAATTGGAAGATGCTGTTTGCCAAAAGAATCACAGCAATCAAGAAAATTTTTCTTCTCATAATGAATGATATAGGGTTAATTTGTTACTTATTATTTCGGGGGATCGGTTCCGGGAAAGTCCAGGTTGCACCCAAGGAAAGCAGTCCCCTCTACGGATGGTTCAAAACGCCATCCAATTGTTTCAGAATGGGATCTGCCGAAATCTTGCTGCCTACTGCACCTTCCATCCAGATCTGCGGTATCAGCCTGCCCTGTTTGTAGATTCGGTCAATTTCATTTGGAAAGACCTTTCCAACGAGGTGATCTTCAATCTGAAACTCGATGATTTGACCATAGGAGTAAGCAGCCAGGTAAAGCGGACTCGAAATCATGTGTGAATAAATGGCCAGGATGGGTTGATCCTTTTGGTTAAATACCGGAGAGAAATAGTCATTCCAAACTTTGGAAGCAATCTCGATGACAGCTTGCTTCAATTCGGGCGCAGTAGCCGTCGGATGCTCATACAACCATTTCCAGGTTCGCATGTCAACCAAGCCAACACCCATGATCTCCATCAACGTCCAGGAAGCATCCAGGACTCCAAGCTGCTTCTGATCTGCATTTTCTCCATTCAAACCGAGCAGAAAGAGGTCACGGCTTTGGAAAATAAAGGCCAATGCCTCGGTAAATGCGGTATTGGGAACTCCATTCATCAGAAAATCATCCACATCATACATGGAGATGGATTGCTCTACATTGTGTCCAAATTCATGTACTGCAATGTTGTAGCCTTTGTAATCCATTCCGGTCTTGGCGACTCTGGTCCTTAGGTGCGCTTTCTCGCCTTTCATTCCGGCACCCCAGGCATGACCAGATCCTCTGGCGGGATCCACAACGATCTTTTCAGACAAATAGGCTGCTCTCTCTTTGCTCCAACCCAATTTCATGAGCAGATTGGGCATATCTTTCTCAAATGCCTTTGGATCTGGATATTTGGCGGTCGTCATGCCATTCAGCTTATCCTGAGGATAGGCGCTCCTGGCTTTGAAACCATCATACCAAATGTCGAATGGTTCAAGCGGACGTCCCAGCCTTTTGGCGATGATCTGACCAACCTTGACCAATTGTGGGGAACGCAGGTAATGATCAAAGAGCTGTTCAACCTCCTCCTGACGGATCTCCATCTCTCCTGAGAACTTTCTTTTGATGAGCGTATTCAGTTGCGGTTCGAAAGCGTCTACTGCTTGTTGTGCATGGAAATTGTTCAGGATCTGTTGGTATCTGCTATCCGGTTCCGCAGTTGTCGCAACCTCTTTGCCATCTTTGCTCACCTTGTTGGAGAGTGGCTTCCATTGGTAGGAGGCATTGTTGATGACACAAGCTGGGATGTCTTGCCGGATGATGTGCTGCATGACGGAATAGATCATTCGTTGCTTTTCCTGGCCCTTCTGCGCATCCGCATAATCAGCTTTGATCTCGTCCCTCAGATTCCAATGGGACAAAAGCGACATGTTTTCCGGGAAGAGGGATGCACCTTCCTCCGTACGAAGCGATCCCATCTTGATGTTGTATTCGGCAATGTAGAGGTCGGCTGCAGCTTCTGCATTCGCTACCTTCTGACTTACTTCTGCAGGGATCCGGGAGACAAACATATCGCCCAGACGGGCAGCGGCCCACGCTTCCCGACTCCAGTTTTTGCCCAGGTTCTCTTTTTCATCGAGTGAATAATAGGGGAAATTCAAAGCAACAACGAAGGCAATCTTGTTGGCATACAAGTCGTCCATCAGATGTGCACCGATGGAATAGCCACTGAAAATTTTATCGATCTCCAACAGTTCACCATTGTCCAGATCCACATTCTGTCGCAGGTCAAGCGTCATTTTGTTAAAGTGACCCGTGATGGATTCGAAATAGCGCGACAATTTGGCGAGCAACATGCTTCGTTTGGCGGGATCTCCAACAAAACTTGTCTTGCAAAGATTCCGGAAATCAGCTTCCGAACCGTCACTTTCCCTCCACAAAGAGGCCACTTGTTTTACACCTTTGGATATTTGGGGCCTGGCTGCCTCTCCAAAAACTGTAATCAATGAATCGGCGACCTCTTTCACGGTAGACTCTGAAAGTGGTGCTTTTTTTTCGGAAGATGCATCCTTAACCTTTGGTGCGGAACATGCTGTCAACATTACCATGGCTGTCAAAATCAAGAATTTCATAAGATTTATTTTGTTACTTGTTTGATAGTTTGAATCTTAATTGAGATGGAAAGTTTTTTTTGCTGAATATTTTTGCGGTTGTAGAGTCAATTTAGAACCTGGCGATATGAAACCATACAAAAAATGCATGGTTTGATGTGCGGATTGTCGTATGACAAGATTCCCAACATGTTTTTTGATCAAAATCAGGGATCGGGATTTGATCGGATCGACAAATGAAATCATACGATTGGGGTGAGAGAATTCGTCTACTAACAAAATTAGGAAATTAACCGGAAGATTGTTTTTTATTGCCTATTTTGAGGTAATAATTGTGGGAATCTCAACGGCAGGAAATGTTCCATGCAGTAGGTTCGCCGAAAGGTCGTTGAAAGATGAACAATCGGGGAGGGAATTGCAAACCTGTCAGGCTACGGACTGAAAGAACGGTATTGTCAGGCGGAGGTCGAAAATTCGTTTATTTCCCCAAAGGAATTCTTCCGGTGAGAAGCTCCTCTTCTAGTCAACTTAACATACACCCATTACC
>JAJTBP010000348.1 GCA_021286825.1 Marinilabiliales bacterium
TCAACCAATATGAGACCCTGTTCAAGGAAGCCCTGATCTCCAGGGAAGATTACCTGCAAGCGAAGGAAGACTATGATTATGAGGTCAGTCTTTTGGCCATCAACAAGATAAAAGCAAAAAACGATTCGATGCTGCGTGTCACCTCCATGCTGACACTGGAATCGGACCTTGGCAAGATGCGGCAAATGCTGGATCTGGTGCATCAACGTTTGGATGACCTGAATGTGAAGGCACCTGTGGATGGCCAGTTGGGAATGCTGGAAGCGGAGATCGGTCAGTCGATTAATGCAGGTCAGCGGGTTGGACAGGTCAACGTACTGGAGAACTTCAAGGTCAACGCAAAAATTGATGAACATTACATCGATAGGGTCGTTCGTGGGCTGACCGCCGAACTGGATCGCAACGGGACCAATTTCAACCTCTCGGTCAAGAAGGTCTATCCCGATGTCCGCGATGGACAGTTCAAGATCGATCTTGTTTTCGAAGGACAGAAACCGGAGAACATCCGCACCGGACAGACCTACCATGTGAAGCTGCAACTGGGTGAATCGCAGAAAGCCATCTTGATTCCGCGCGGTGGATTCTTCCAGGCTACGGGCGGTCAGTGGATATTCGTCCTGAACGCTTCAGGCACCGAAGCCTCCAAACGCAACATCCGCATTGGCAAACAGAATCCGCAGTACTACGAAGTATTGGAAGGACTCAATCCCGGCGAAAAGGTCATCACCTCCGGCTACGAGATCTTTGGCAACAACGACAAGGTGGCGGTGAGATAAGGGCATGGAGCATGGGGCAGGGAGCATGGGGCATGGGGCACGGGGCATGGGGCACGGGGCATGGGGCATGGGGAGATTCGTGTAAATGATTTAAAAGGCGTAACTTTAATAGGGTAGCCTTAAAACAAAATACGATGGCACAGTTTCGATTTATGGATTTAGAAATTTGGAAAGAGTCGATAGCTCTAAACGATCAATTCTTTGATTTGGCAGATACATTGATTGAATCCAGAAGTTTCAGGGTCGCAGAACAATTGAGAAGTGCTTCCTTGAGTATTTCGAATAACATTGCAGAAGGATCGGGTTCATTGTCTGCAAAAGAGTTTGCCAACTTCCTGAATATATCCCACAGGTCCATTTTCGAAACAGCGAACATATCCTTTGTAGCGCAAAGGCGTGGATACATCACAAACGAAAACTTAGAACGCTTGTTAGCGGATTTGGAGTCTTTAAGTAGGAAAATAACCAATTTCAGAAAATCAATCTTAAATAATAACCAATAGGGATTGTCGATAAGCGCATTGCCTGCCTCGAGATGCAGGCTCCATGCTCCATGCCCCATGCCCCATGCAATTTTTATCGCAATGATTCGTACAGTCAATCTAAACAAAATCTTCCGGACGGAAGAGATCGAAACCAGTGCACTGAATGAGGTCAGTGTGCACATCCAGAAAGGGGAATTTGTGGCCATCATGGGTCCGTCGGGTTGCGGGAAATCCACGCTGCTCAACATCATCGGACTGCTTGACAATCCCTCTTCGGGAGAATATTTTTTTGATGGTCAGGAGGTAGGGAAATTCAAGGAAAAGGATCGCACCCTGTTGCGCAAGGGCAACATTGGCTTCGTTTTCCAGAGTTTTAACCTGATCGACGAACTCAATGTCTATGAAAATGTGGAGCTTCCCCTGATCTACCTGAAGCTGAGTGCCCGTGAGCGTAAGGAGATGGTGGAGAAGGTGCTGGAACGCATGAAGATCAGCCATCGGAAGAAACACTTCCCGCAGCAGTTATCGGGTGGTCAGCAACAAAGGGTGGCGATTGCCCGAGCCGTAGTGGCCAATCCCAAGCTGATCCTGGCCGATGAGCCCACCGGTAACCTGGATTCAAAAAATGGCCTCGAGGTGATGAACCTGCTGACGGAACTCAATCGGGAAGGGACCACCATCGTCATGGTGACACACTCGCTGCATGACGCCGAATTTGCCCACCGGGTCATCAACCTGTTCGATGGACAGGTGATCACAGAAGAGGTCAAGCGGGAGATGGCCGATCTCATCTGAACCCCTCCAACAGTTGATTTGCTGCCTGAACTTCACTCCCTCCGGAAATGGAACCGTGAAAACAGCATGCGGTTTGCTGCTTATACGTGATAAAAACATTGATAGTTAAACACATGCGAAATCTGTTGCTGGCTTTTCGTACCCTTAGGCGAAACCCATTGCTGCTTTACATCAGCATTCCGGGTCTGGCCATCGGACTGTGTGCCTTTTTGTTGCTGGCAGTTCAACTGAAGTATGAATTCAGTTTTGACAGACATTTCCCTACGGGAGAGCGAGTCGTTCGTCTGTGCAATGTCATGCATGACCCGGATCGGACCCGCGATTTGGCCATTGGACTTCGAACAGCCTATACCCAGTTGCCGGGACAGGTTCCTGAGATTGAAAAAGCCGTACAGCTCTATCCGGAGACAAATGCAGTTTTGAAGTCGGCCAAAGATTCCTACAGCGGGCTTAACCTACTCTATACCGATCCTGAATTTTTCGATGTTTTCGGAATAAAGTTGTTGGTAGGAAATCCATCCGACGCTTTGATCGGGAAGAACAACATTGTATTGGCCCAATCCACTGCCATCAAGATTTTTGGCCGAACCAACTGCGTCGGCCAGACAGTGAGTCTGAACGGTGGTCAGTTGGTGGTTTCGGGTGTAACGGAGGATCTTCCCAAAACCACTCACTTTGCCTTCGATATGCTGAGACCATTGACCTCCCACGAGTACATTGCCAGTCAGGGTAGCCTGGAATTCAGGACCTATTATCTGATCCGGGAAGGAGTCGATCGGGAGACGACCATTCACCACATTGCAGCAGCCAATGATCAATTGATGTTGGTCTGGAAAACCAGGGGTTCCCTGAACAACCTGAAAAGTGAGACGACGGTTGAGAGATTGCGGGACATTCATCTACTTACCAAGACGTTAGGCGATATGGTTCCGAAAACAAACCTGTCACTCTTGTTCATCCTCATTGGTATCGCCCTCTTTATCTTGCTCATTGCCTTGATCAATTTTATCCATCTCTATTTATTGCATGG
>JAJTBP010000349.1 GCA_021286825.1 Marinilabiliales bacterium
ATCTGCATGCATTCGATCTGCCGGACGGCGCCATTACCCAGGAACCGAACAGGAGCTACCAGTTCATGCAGGATGATGCCTTCATCGAGGGCTTCCTGAACCTCACGCCGGTCGGCAGGCATCTCTTCGCGGGTTCTTCTGTAAAGGATGTGAACTTTTTCAGCACCCAGCCTAACGGCGGATCGCGCGGCATCCAATGCGGTGTTGCCGCCACCGATTACCGCCACGATGCCTTTCACCTTTACTTTCTTGTTGAGGTTGATGTCCCGAAGGAAATCAAGACCATGATAGATCCCCTCTTTCTCTTCCCCTTCGATGCCGATTTTTCGGGAAAGCTGGGTTCCCGTGGCAATGTAGATGGCATCGTATTTGGCCTTAAGTTCGGCAAAGGAGATGTGGTCTCCCACTTTGGTGTTGTAGATGATGTTGATGCCTGATTGCAGGATCGAGTCGATCTCCTTTTTGAGAATCTCCTTCGGTTGCCGGTATTCGGGGATGCCATAAGCCAGGATCCCGCCGGCCACGCTCTTTTCTTCGTAGATGTCGACGGTGTAACCCAAACGGGAGAGGTAATAACCGCAGGTGAGTCCGGATGGTCCGGCACCGATGATGCCGACAGATTTGCCATTCTTCTGGAACATCAGGTTCATGTAGGGTTCATCCGAGTTGAGGACGTAATCGGCGGCATAGCGTTTGAGGTCGGCAATGGCAATGGCCTCATCCAGTTGGGCCCTGCGGCATTTGCTTTCACAGGGGTGGGTACAGACCCTTCCACAGATGGATGGGAAGGGATTGTCCTGCCGGATCAGGTTGTAGGCATCTTTCACCCGGCCTGCCGCGATCAGGGCGATGTACCCCGGAACGTTTACGCCTGCCGGACAGGCATTCTGGCAGGGAGAGATGAACAACTCGCTGCAGACACCCGAACGGCAATATTTCTTGCGGATGTGTTCATCGTATTCGTGCCTGAAATATTTGATGGTACTCAAAACCGGGTTGGCAGCGGTCTGACCGAGGCCACAGATGGCCGATTCCTTGATGGAGGTACCCAGTTCAATCAACTTTTCAACGTCCCCTTCGACACCCTGTCCGAGGGTTATTCTTTCCAGAATTTCGAGCATCCGCTTGGTTCCCAGACGGCAAGGGGTACACTTACCGCACGACTCTTCCTGGACAAAATCCATGAAAAAGCGGGCCATGTCTACCATACAGGTATCCTCGTCGGCACTGATCAAGCCACCCGATCCCATGATGGCTCCATGCTGAATCAATGAATCGTAGTCGATGGGGGTGTTGAGATGCTCAGCCGTGAGGCATCCCCCGGAGGGACCTCCGGTTTGGGCCACCTTGAAATTTTTGTTTTTGGGAATGCCACCGCCAATATCGAAGAGGATCTTGCCGAGAGGGATGCCCATCGGCACCTCAATCAATCCTTTCATGCGGATATCTCCCGCCAGGGCAAAAACTTTTGTTCCCTTGCTCTTTTCTGTACCGATGGCAGCAAACCATTCGGCCCCGTTGAGAAGGATGGGAGCAATGCTGCCGAAGGTCTCCACGTTGTTGATAACCGTGGGTTTGCCATAGAGTCCGCTCTGGACGGGGAATGGCGGTTTTTGGGTGGGTTCGCCCCTGCGACCTTCGACTGAGGCCATCAGGGCCGTCTCTTCACCGCAGACAAAAGCTCCGGCACCGATCCGTATTTCGATATCAAAATCGAATCCGGAAGAGAAGATGTTCTTGCCAAGAATTCCTTTGGCCTGGGCTGCCTTGATGGCGATGGTCAGCCGTTCAATGGCGATGGGATATTCTGCACGGATGTAAACCACACCCTTGGTGGCTCCGATGGCATAACCTCCGATGATCATCCCTTCCAGAACGGCGTGGGCATCCCCTTCGAGCAGGCTTCGGTCCATAAAGGCACCGGGATCTCCCTCATCCGCATTGCAGATGATGTATTTCTGATCATTCACCACTTTGGAGGCCATATCCCACTTGACTCCGGTGGGAAAACCGCCGCCGCCACGGCCACGCATCCCCGATTTCCTGACCACGTCGATCACTTCGGCGGGGGTCATCTGGGTCAGTGCCTTGCAGGTGGCAAAATAGCCATCGTTGGCGATGTACTCATCCAGCGAAGCGAAATCGATGGTTCCGCAGTTGCGAAGGACGATCTTTTTCTGGAACTTGAAGAAGTTGATCTCCTGCATGTCTGGGATCTCTTTCCCGGTATCCGGATCCTTGTAGCAGAAACGGGTCGCGATCTTTCCCTTTTTCAGGTGCTCCTTGACGATCGCAGCCATGTCGGTGGGTTTCAGATGGCAGTATAACGTCCTGCCGGGATTGATGATCAGCGTAGGGCCAAGGGTGCAGGCTCCCATGCATCCGGTCAGGTTGATTTTGACCTTCTCAGTCAGTTTCTCGTGCTCGAGGGCTTTTACGAAGGCCTCTTTCACCTCCCGGCAGTCGGAAGAAAGGCAACCTGCCGCGTAGCAAATATGGGCAACGTATGTGTATTGGGATTCCTTTTCCCGGAAGGAAGTCCTGATTTCGTTCAGATCTTCCAGCGTTTTGATGGATGTGTTCTCGTTCATGATGTGGACAGATTAGGAAAACGAATGGATTTCTGCTATTTCAGCATTCCGAGGATGCGATGAAGCTTGTTTGGATTCACCTGTTTGTAAACCTTCTCGTTGATGGTCATGGCAGGTGCCAATCCGCATGCACCAATGCACCGCATCACCTGAAGGGAGAACATTTTGTCCTCGGTGGTCTCACCCACATCAATCCCAAGCACATCTTTCAGCTTGTTCACGACATCCTTGCCTCCCCTGACATAGCAGGCCGTTCCCAGACAGATGCTGACCGTGTATTTCCCCTTGGGTTTGGTGGAAAAGAAGGAATAAAAGGTGAGGACACTGTTGACCTTCGAGTTGGGGATGTCCATCTTCTCGGCAATAAATGACTGAACCTCGGGAGAGAGGCAGCCAAAGATTGCCTGGGCCATGTGAAGGATCTGAATCAGGTTGTTTTCCTTCCTGTCGTAATCGTCCATTACCTGTTCCAGC
>JAJTBP010000350.1 GCA_021286825.1 Marinilabiliales bacterium
CCCATTCATGATGAAGTAAGCCAATCGCCTTCCACTGAAGGCACTCTGCATCACGCCGGCAATGTCCGAGACGGTCAGTCCCAACTCACGCGCCTTGATCCGGTCAATCTGAATATCCATCTCCGGCTTGTTGAACTTCAGGTTGACATCGACATTCTGAAAGGTCTTGTCATTTCGAGCCTGCTCCAGGAACTTGGGGATGACCTCTTTTAGCTTGTTAAAGTCCAGGTTCTGAATCACATATTGCACCGGAAGCGATCCCCTTGATCCCAACCCCACCGAGATTGTCTGCTCCTCTACCGGGAAGATTCTCAGGTTGTTGAATCGGGTGAGCTTGCGGGTTATGTCACGGGCAATCTCACTTTGCGACCTTTTTCGCTCGGATGGTTGCGACAGCCCGATACGTCCCATTCCCCCGTTCACACCCGTGCTCCCGAAACCGGGGAGTGCCAAAAAGGAGAAGGTTCGCTCCGGAATGGAATCGATCAGATAATCGCCAAACTCCACACCGGCCTTGGTCATGTAACCATAACTGGCTCCTTCCGGCCCAGTGATCTGAAAACGGATGTTGCTCTTGTCTTCCAAGGGTGCCAACTCGCTTTGCAGGTTCTTCCCGATCAAAAAGATGGCCATCAGACACAACACCACAATGACCCAGGCAAGGTAACGCATGCCCACAAATTTCTGCAACAGCCGCTTGTAACCCGACTCCATTCCACTGAAAAAGGGTTCGGTCACCTGATAGAACTTGCCGTGACTCGCATTTCTCTTGTTCAGATAGACGTTGAGAACCGGCGTGATGGTGAGGGAGACAAAGGCCGAAATCAACACGGCACTTGCCACCACAACGGCAAACTCACGGAAGAGGCTGCCAACAAATCCCTGGAGGAATAGCACCGGGAGAAACACA
The DNA here is from genome assembly GCA_021286825.1 of Marinilabiliales bacterium. Taxonomy (GTDB): domain Bacteria; phylum Bacteroidota; class Bacteroidia; order Bacteroidales; family Prolixibacteraceae; genus CAINVV01. Next base: position 911 of record JAJTBP010000350.1, read on the forward strand.
ATGGCCAACGTGATGGAGGTAGAAATGACCGCGAAGAAGATCTCCCGACTACCTTCGAGGGCTGCCTTTCGGATGTGCATGCCGCCCTCAAACTTTCGGAAGATGTTCTCCGTCACCACAATGCCATCGTCAACCACGAGTCCGGTCGCCAGGATGATCCCCAGCAGCGAAAGTATGTTGATGGAGAATCCGGCCAGATACATCACGAAGAAGGTGGCAATCAGTGAGATGGGAATATCCACCAAGGGTCGTAGGGCAATCATCCAGTTCCGGAAGAAGATGAAGATGACCATGATCACCAGCAAGAATGAGATCAACAGGGTCTCCTTTACCTCTTCCAGCGATCTGCGGATGTTCTTGGTATTGTCGATCAGGGTGGTGAAGATGATGTCATCCTTTTGCGATTTCTTGATGTCATTCAATCGCTTGTTGAATTCATCCGAGATGTTGATGTAGTTCGCTCCCGGTTGCGGGATGATGGCGAGGCCCACACCGCTGACACCGTTCAGCTTCCACATCATCTCATATTGCTCTGGACCCAGTTCTACTTTGGCCAGATCACTGAGCCGAACAATTCCATCCTGGTTTTCACGAATGATCAGGTCACTGAAATCTTTCTCGGTGGTCAATCTTCCCAGGGCACGAATCGTCAATTCCGTTTTTCCCCCGTAGATCTTGCCCGATGGAACTTCGATGTTCTCCTTGTTCAGGACCGTGGTGATGTCGTTGAAGGTGATTCCATAGGCATTCAGTTTGTCAGGGTCGATCCACAGGCGCATGGCCGGTCGTTTCTGACCAATGATGTTCACTGCACTTACCTCAGGAATGGTCTGAAATTTATTTTGGAGGACATTCTCGGCATAGTCGCTCAGTTCCAGCAATCCCTTGCTTGGGCTCTGCACCGCCATCAAAATGATGAAATCGCTGTTGGCATCGGCCTTCGTGACCACCGGCGGGGCATCCACATCTTGTGGCAGGTTTCTTACGGCCTGGCTAACCTTGTCACGCACATCATTGGCTGCAGCCTCCAGATTGGTGCTGATGTTGAACTCGACCGATATGTTGCTGCTTCCCACCGAACTTTGTGAGGTAATGGTCCGGATTCCCGGAATACCGTTGATCGACTTCTCAAGGGGTTCGGTGATCTGACTCTCGATGATGTCTGCATTGGCGCCTGCATAAGAGGTGCTGACCGTGATGAGCGGCGGGTCAATGGCCGGATATTCCCGGATTCCAAGGAAATTGAACCCGATCACTCCGAAGAGAATCAGGGCAAGGCTCATCACTGTCGCCAGTACGGGCCGCTTTAAGGATAATTCGGAAATATTCATGTTACTTTTCCTTGAGGCTTCTGACTTTCTTTACCTTGACCATTGCGTTGGGTCGTACAAACAACATTCCGCTGATGATGATGGAGTCACCCGGATTGACACCCTTCGTCAATTCCACAAGACTGGCATTCCTGATGCCGGTTTCAACGTTGACAAAGGTGGCTTTGTTGTTTCGGGCTACCACTACCTGATTGGACAAGGCGTCCGGAATGATGGCATTGGAGGGCACCATGATCCCTTTCCTGACCTGTGCCAGGAAGACCTTGACAAAGGCCCCGGGAGGTATCATCCCCTTGTTGAGCATGGCCCGGGCTTTGATGTTGCGCGATACCGTATTGATTTGGGGTTCGATGGCCGTAATGGTTGCATCCAGCAATTCATTGAAACTGTCGGATTGAATCTTGACCTGGTTGCCTTTGGTTACAAGATTGGCAAAGGTCTCCGGAACGGTAAAGTCGATCTTCACCTTGTCCGTCTGATGAATGCTTCCCAACAAGGTCTGGGGGGTAACATAGGCCCCCGGGCTTACTACGCGAATTCCCAGCTCACCGGAAAAGGGTGCCTTGACCATCGTCTTGTCGATCTGCGCGTGAATGACCTTCATGTTGGCCTGAATGGTGTTTACCTGGCTGAGGGCCGCATCGTAGTCGGCCTGGTTCACCCCATTGACCTTCAACAGATCACTGAGGCGTTTCAGGGTCTTCTGGGCCAGTTCCAACTGAGTCTTTTGCTGCTCCAATTGTGCCTGGAGATCTGCATCGTTGACCCTGGCCAAAAGCGTACCCGCTTTCACATTGGCCCCGTCGGGCAGATT
>JAJTBP010000024.1 GCA_021286825.1 Marinilabiliales bacterium
GAAGCTTCCTTCCGGGGAGTTGGTCTTCGGAGGAATCTCCGGCTTCAACATCTTCGATCCGGCCCGAATCAAATCGAGAGAGAATTTTGCCCCCATCGTCTTTACCGATCTTCGGGTGTTGAACAAAAGTGTCAAAATCGGATCGGAAGGGAACAACATCCTCACCAAATGTATAGCAGAGACCGACAAGATCGAACTGAAATATGCACAAAATTCAGTCGCCATCGAGTTTGCCTCGTTCGACTTTGCCAACACGATGGGACTTCAGTACTCCTACTATCTGCAGGGATTCGATCCGGATTGGAATGAACCTTCCGACAAACGACTGGCCACCTATACCAACCTCGATCCGGGAGATTACACCTTCCTGGTCAAAACAGTTTCCATCGACCGACAGGAGAGCGTTCAGGGACCGACCCTGCACATCGTGGTTCTTCCTCCCATCTGGCAGACCTGGTGGTTCAGGATTTTGTTGTTTCTGACGGTGCTTGGACTCTTTACCTGGCTGATCACCTTTCTTAAAAACCGCGAGAAACTGAAACACACGCTGGTATTTGAGAAGATGAAAGCCAAGAAACTTCATGAGCTGGACATGATGAAACTTCGGTTCTATACCAATGTGTCGCATGAGATCCGCACCCCACTTACCCTCATCATGGGACCGCTGGAAAAGCTCCGGTCGGAACACCTTTCCGAAGCGGAACAAAAGGGACATCTCGAGGTGATGCACAGAAATGCCCGTCAGTTGCATCAGCTAATCAACCAGCTGCTCGATTTCCGGAAAATGGAGAGTGGCAACCTGAAGCTGAATCTCAAACGGGGAGATCTGGTGCCTTATCTGTCAGGTATTGTGGCTTCCTTCGAAAAGATGGCAGAGGAAAAGGAGATCGAATTGAAGTTCAATTCACTTAAGAAAGAGATTGTAACCCAATTTGATGAGGACAAGATCGCCAAAATCATGAACAATCTGCTCTCCAATGCCTTCAAGTTTACGGCCAAAGGAGGCAAGATCACGGTCAACGTCTCCCTGGTCTTCGATACCGAGGAGAAAGAGGGTACCGACGGGCTCTCAGAGAAACGCATCATTGAGATCACGGTGAAGGATACGGGAATCGGCATTGCAGCCTCCAACCTGGAGAAGATCTTCAACCGGTTTTTCCAGGTGGATCAGTTTTCATCACAGACCGGCACCGGAATCGGTTTGGCATTGACGAAGGAACTGGTCAAATTGCACAACGGCAAAATATTTGTAGCCAGCAAACCCGGCAAGAGCTCCAAATTTACGGTTCAGCTACCCTACGAAGAGCTGAGGCCCGAGGCCGATGCCGTTGCCGAAGAATCAACATGGGATGACTCTTCGGTTGAGACCCTTACCGAAGACTTGAGAAGCGTTGGAACAGGCCTGCACCGGATCATGTTGATTGTGGATGACAATGCAGACGTCCGGTATTTCATCAAGTCTCACTTTGCATCCGATTACAGGGTGCTGGAGGCGAAAAACGGCATCGAAGGATGGGACCGGGCCGTCAAGTTCATTCCCGACATCATCATCAGTGATGTGCTGATGCCTGATATGGATGGTTTCGAATTCTGCCGCAAAGTCAGGAAAGACGAGAGAACCTCCCACATTCCCGTTGTGTTGCTCACGGCGCTGGGTTCCCGTGAACACGAGATAGAAGGACTCAGTTATGGAGCCGATGATTTCATCACCAAACCCTTCGACCTGGTCATCCTTCAGACCAAAATCGAAAACATACTTTCTGTACGGCAATCGCTGAAGCAAAAGTATACCGGGGAAATGATGCTTCAGCCGCGCAATGTGCTGCTGAACTCACCGGATGAGCGTTTCCTCAGCAAAGCCATTGCCGAAAACAACATGGCCGACCCGGAACTCGACATCGAACGGTTGGCTACCGAGATTGGTGTGAGTCGGATGCAGCTGTACCGTAAACTCAATGCCCTCACCGAAATGACTGTGAAGGAGTTTGTCCGCAACATCCGATTGAAACGGGCAGCGCAGCTTTTGGTCCAGAAAAAGATGAACGTTTCCGAAATTGCCTATGCCGTCGGCTTCAGAGACCTCTCTCATTTCAGAAAATGCTTCCGGCAAGAGTTCAACATGACGGCTTCGGAGTATGTTGCCAAGCATACCCCGGAGAAGGAATAGCCCTTTCCTGACATCCCCTTTCTATTAAAAATTTGATTTTGTATGATTGTTTGCCAAGAGGCTTATAGTTAGCATTTTGACTTCCGGGTACTTCGGGGGTTGGTATTTTTGAACCTCATTTTTGGTACGTTTGGCTCCATTTTGGGAGGATTTCCCCTTCTCTTTGGGAGGAAAAATACCCCCCTCTTGCCGCTGCTCCCCTTACCTTTACCTTCAGCTAACCGGCTATCGATGGAAGAACTAAACAAACGAATCAATCGCGTGAATTGGATCATTATGGTGGTTACCGTCCTGCTGACGGGTATCCTTACCTATCTGATTCTTTCCGTGCTTTAGTCTTGCCTCCTGCCGTGCTACCAAACTTATGAAGTGAACATGAAATCTTTCTTGTCCAACACCCAATCTTCACCGGACTGCTCATCCGCATCTGGTCAATGCACCTTTGCCATCTCCGGAAAATCCTCTCCTTCCTTCCGCCGCGGCTTGGCCCGAATCCTGCCTTTGCTGGTTATCCTAAGTCTGGCAATTCACCTGCAAGGACAGGAGGCAAAGATTGATGGTCTGGCGTATGCAGATCGGATGGCCTCCTCAGAGATGAAACATTTTCCTGAACCCTGGAGCGTCGATTTCAATCCCAAGCCGGCCTGGAATTACACCCAAGGATTGGTGGCCCACGCCATGTGCCTGGTCTATCTGGAGAATGGGAAGAAAGAATACCTGAACTATGCCAGGCAATATGCCGATAAACTGATCGGGCCTGCCGGTGAGATCGACGGCTACAAGGTTGAGGAATACAACATTGATTGTGTCAACTCCGGAAAGTTCCTGTTCATTCTGCATGACAAAACCGGCGATGAGCGGTACATCCAGACGATTCACCTGCTGAGAGCCCAACTGCGCACCCAGCCGCGCACCTCCGAGGGCGGATTCTGGCACAAACAGCGTTATCCCCACCAGATGTGGCTGGATGGACTCTACATGGGTGCTCCATTTTGTGCCCAATATGCCCGGGTGTTCCAGGAACCGGCCCTCTTCGATGAGGTGGTGAAACAGTTTAGCATCGTTCACAAACACACCTATAATCCCGCAAGCGGACTTAACTACCATGGTTGGGATGAAAGCAAACAACAAAAATGGGCCGATCCGCAAACCGGATGTTCTCCCAATTACTGGGGAAGGGCAGAAGGCTGGTATGCAATGGCTCTTGTCGACGCACTCGATCATTTTCCAACCGCACATCCCGGCAGGAAAACGTTGATCTCCATCCTGAATCAGGTATTGAACGGGGTCATCCAATGCCAGGACCCTGAGACCGGATTGTGGTATCAGGTACTGGATCAGGGCAAGCGTGAAGGCAATTACCTCGAGGCGACTGCCTCTTCCATGTTCTCCTATGCTTTGATGAAGGCTGCCAGACTGGGCTATGTGCCGGCAAAGATGAAAACTGCCGGTCAGAAAGGTTACCGTGGCATCGTCCGGAACCTGATCCGGGAAGAGGGTGATGGGACCCTCTCACTGACCAAATGTTGCGGAGTTGCCGGATTGGGAGGCAATCCATACCGCGATGGCAGTTATACCTATTACGTCAACGAATTGGTCCGCGACAACGATCCCAAGGGGGTCGGACCTTTTATCATGGCTTCACTCGAATACCATAAAAATAAATAACCGTTCTGAAATAAACTTAATAATTATCTATGATGAAAATGAAGCGAAGTTTTCTTGGAAAAGTTTGGCTTTTGGCATCGATGGTCCTCTTTTTGAGCGCCACGGTCTATGGCCAAAAAGTCACCGGTAAAGTGGTCGATGAGACAAACACGCCCATTCCCGGAGCCAATGTGGTGATCAAAGGTACGACGAATGGCGTGATCACGGACATGGATGGCAACTTTAGCATTGTTCCTGCCAACAGCAAGAAAGATGTGATTCAGTTCTCTTTCATTGGTTACCAAACCAAAGAAGTACAGATCAATGGTCAGGCAGTTGTGAACGTTCAGCTGACTGCCAGTACACAACAAATCGAAGAGGTTGTGGCCATTGGATATGGTACGGTAAAAAAACGCGATGTGACCGGTTCGGTTGCTTCGGTAACCGGCAAGCAGATTGCTGCCATACCTGTGGCCAACGTGGCTCAGGCACTGCAGGGTCGTCTTCCGGGGGTCAACGTTCTTTCGCAGGACGGTAGGCCCGATGCCACCATCTCCATCCGTGTCCGCGGTGGCGGATCGATCTCCCAAAGCAACGACCCGTTGACCCTGATCGACGGTATTCCCGGTAGCATCGGAGATGTTCCTTCCGAAATGGTTGAGAGCATCGACGTGTTGAAGGATGCCTCCTCAACGGCCATCTTTGGTGCAAGGGGTGCAAACGGTGTCATCCTGATCACCACGAAAAGGGGTAAATCAGGCGATGTCAAGGTGAGCTACAGCGGCTATGCAAAATTCAATACGCCCACAGGTTACCTTTCAACCCTGAATCCCTATGACTACCTCTCTTTCAAATGGGGATTGCTCGATACCTACTTTGGAACCACCTACACCACTCCGTTTCAGAAACTGTTTGGTATCGGTGCCTACACGGGTACCAATACGGCTGGCATCGATGCCTATAAAAATGTCTCTCCTTACAACATTCAAAAGGATGTTTACTTCTCCTCCTTCTCCCAGAATCATGACCTCACCGTCACCGGTGGAACAGACAAAACAAGGGTCATTTTTGGATTGAGCTACATGGATGAAGATGGAATGAAAATCAATTCCTATTCAAAAAGGACCTCCGCTTCCTTCAAGCTGGATCAAAAGTTGTCACAAAACCTTGATTTCAACCTGGATGTTCTCTACACAGACAAAAGCATCATGGGCAATGAGGGTACCACCAGCGGTTACGGTTCAACCCTTTCCGGATCCTATCGTTTCCGTCCGATTGCCAAAAGCGACATCAAGGGTGACCTCTCCTTCCTGGGAGACGCCTCATTGGGAGAAGAATCCTTTGTCATGGACGATATGTACAATCCGGTCAACATCATCAAGGACCGTGAAAACCTGACACAGAACCAGACCCTTCGCGGTACCGCCGGATTGAACTGGAAACTGATCAAAGGGATCACCTATCATTCAGAACTGACCCTTACCAAAGGCTACACCCAGATCAAAAACTGGAGAGGCCCGACACCTGCCAGTGGCAACGAGGTGAACTACCTCAACAGCGATGGCACCCGTCAATATTCAGGAGATGCTGATTATCGCAAAAGTGATGCAAGGTCACTGCGGTGGACCAATACCCTGGGTTATGACATCAAATTGCACGACATTCACCGAATCAATGTCCTCGTCGGATCGGAACTCTCCAATTCCGGTGGTAGCAGCATGCAGATCTACGGTAAGAAATACCCGGCCAACTTCACGAAAGACAATGCTTTCGCAATGATTTCACAGTACGGTTCTGACCTGGTCATCTCTTCTGGTGTCAGCACTCCCAACAGACTTCAGTCATTCTTCGGAAGGGCCAACTATTCTCTGCTCGACAAGTACATGTTTGCCGCAACCTTCCGTGCAGACGGTTCCTCCAATTTCTCTCCCGAACACCGCTGGGGTTATTTCCCCGCCGGTTCAATTGCCTGGCGCATGTCACAAGAGTCCTTCATGAAGAAAATCAAGGGACTGGACGACCTGAAACTCCGCGTATCCTATGGTGAGGTTGGAAACGATGCCATCAGCGCTTCTCAATGGTCACAGTTGTGGGCCGCTACGACAGACAACCGCTGGCAGTATGGTCTCAACAAGGTGTTACAACCTTCCTATGACCTAGCTTCAGCCCAGTTGGCCAACCGGGATCTGAAATGGGAAACCACCATCACCCGCAACCTGGGTGTCGACTTCTCCCTCTTTAACCACCGACTGACAGGTACCGTGGACCTCTACAAAAACAGCACGAAAGACCTGCTGATGCTGACAGATATCCCCTCCATCACCGGATTTACCACCAGCTATGCAAACATTGGCCAGACCAGCAACAAGGGGATTGAAATCTCCCTGACGGCTGCCATCTACCGGTCCAAGGAATGGAACATTACCGCCAGCGGTAACATCAACTTCAACAGGGGAAACATCGACAAACTGGCCGATGGCATGCAGAGTGCCTATGGAACCCAGTTCCTGCAATCCGGCATTCCGAATGCTGACTACAAATTGCTCGTCGGACAGCCTGTAGGCATCGTCATGGGTTACAAAAGGGATGGCGTAGGTTACTACACACCTGCCGATTTTGATTATGCAGCAGCTACGGGCTATACCTTGAAAACGGGTGTTGCCGATCTCTCCAAAGCGTTTGTTTCCTACCGTGCCGGATTGGTTCCCGGTTCTCAGCAGGCCTATCCGGGTTTGCCCAAATTTGTGGACAATGTTAAAGATGGTGTCATTGACGACAAGGATATGGTGGCCATCGGCAACATGAACCCAAAACACACAGGTGGGTTTAACCTGAGCGCAACCTATCGGAACTTCGACCTGGCTACCTATTTCAACTGGAGTTATGGTAACGATGTTTACAACGCCAATAAGCTGGCAACCCTTTACAACCTGAACAAGGGTGGTGGTTTGTACGGAAACAAGCTTGCCGTCGTGAAGGATTCCTATACGTATTATCAGATCCAGGGCGGAAATTTGGTCAAGCTGACCACTCCCGATCAATTGAATGCAGCCAATGCCAATGCAACGGTTCCTTCCACCTTCCTGCAGCAGGGTTATGTCTCTGATATCGGCATTGAAGATGGTTCTTACCTCCGTCTCAACACGGTGACCATCGGCTATACCTTGCCAAAACAACTGCTCTCCAAAGCAAAGATCGCCAACATCCGCGTCTACGGATCCATCTACAACGCATTTACCATCACAGGTTATTCCGGACTTGATCCAGATGTCAATACGAGCCAAAATGCAAATAGCTCCCGTTATCCAACTCCGGGACTCGACTGGGGAACATACCCCCGTGCCCGTCAGTTTGTTATCGGTCTGAATGCCACTTTCTAAATCGTACAACAGGTTAAAATCATTAAAGCAGTTCAACATGAAAAAAATAGTCATCTATCTATGTGCGGCACTTTTGCCGTTCATGTTTACCGGTTGCAAAGACTATCTGGATGTATCGAATGCCGGTCAGTCAGACGATGTCTTTGTGATGTCGAGTCCCAGCGAAGCCTTTAAGGCCTTGTCATGGGCCTACGCCGAATACCGTACCAACGCTGCCCACGGAGGCAATTACAACTGGCAGGACCCACTTGGCTCTGATGCAGAATACATGAGTGAGTATCCCTCTGTCAACAACGTCATTGCCAGGTTGCAACCTACCGGTACTACGGTCAATACCGACATGGGCCTCTTCAACAGTCTGAACGTTGCCCTGGCTCGTGCCACAAGGGTCGCTGACCTGATCGCCGAGAAGGCAGAATACAAAGCCGATGCAGCCGGAAGCGCTCCAACAGCCTGGACGCAGATTTATGGTGAAGCCAAGACCCTGAGGGCCTACCTGGCTTGGGAATTGGTTCGTCACTTTGGCGATGTTCCTTTCGGTTACGAGAACAAAGTGGTAACCGAATACACACTGTCTTCACGTTTCGAAATCATGGACAAAATCATAGCCGAGATCAAAGCTGTCGAAGGCAAAATGTTTGTGCTGGGTCAGGGTGGCATCACCGCTGAAAGGATCAGCCGCACCTTTGCCAACGCCTTGATTGGCGAGATCGCACTCCATGCCGGAAGCTGGCAGACCATCCGCACCGATGTCAAAGGGTTGTACGGCAACGTCACCTTTACCAACAAGGGAACCGATGATGGAACCTGCGTATATGCCCGTCGTTCCGATTACATCGATTATATCAAAATGGCTGAACAGTACCTGAACATTGCGGTCAATACCCAGAACGGTACGGCCAAATTGATCACTTCTGATACCCGGTCGGTTAACAATCCATTCCAGAAACACTGGCAAGAGATCAATTCCAGACGCATCAGTCCGGAATCCCTTTTCGAAATTGGTTGTGTTCCCGGCATCGGAAATGCCGAATATGGCTACAGCATGGCCCGTCCCGGCTCCAACAGCTCGGTCAATGCCTACCTGAATTCTTTTGCTGCGATTCGTATCATCCCCTCCTTTTTCTACAACAGCTATGAGACGGGCGACATGCGTCGCGACGTGAGCATGGTGATCTCCGGAAGCAATGCAGCTACCGGTCAGGAGAACCTGATCCCAATGGGCGTCGGTACACGTATCGGCGGTGGGGGTCCCAGCATCAACAAGTGGGACAAAAACCGCGGTGATGTGCCACTCTATCCGAATGCCACCTTCCGGTCCTCCGGTATCAACTACGTCATCCTCAGAATGGCCGACGTCATGCTGATGCTTGCCGAAGCAAAGGCAGTCTCCGGTAGTGACAACGCCGGCGCACTGGCGCTGATCAACCAGATCCGCACTCGGGCCTTTGGCAACACAAGCAAGAATCTCTCCGGCTTGTCGGGCGATGCCCTGCTGGATGCTGTCTACAACGAACGGAAACTGGAACTGCTCGGCGAAGGTGCCATCCGTTGGGACATGATCCGTTCAGGAAAATTCAACGAAAGAGCCCTCGCAATCCGCAAGGAGATGACCGACATGGCCGCCGGACTTCAGACAAGTGGATTTTATACCTTCCCAAGCGGAAGAACCATTTCCAACTATGTGTGGACGAAATATGTACAAATTGGTGGCGCCGTGGCAACGGTGACACAAAGTCCAGTAGAAACGGATCCGGCGCTCTACCCGGGTTGGCGAGGCATCTACAACTGGACGGCAACGGCTTATACCGCTACTGCCCGTAACCTGGCCGTCAAAGGATTGTACAACTACATCGATCCGAACGGCGCTGAAGCCAAAGCATTGGTAGCCGATGGTTACACCCGCGTAAACTGGGGTATCACCATTTGGAATGATGCCAATGCCAAGGCCATGCTCAATGCAGCCATCCTGGATGGTGTGGTAGGTCGTGAGAACAGCGCTCCCCGCTACTTCCACCCCATGCCGCTGACCGTACTGGACCAGTCTAAAGGCAAAGTCACAAACGGATACGGATTGCCCAACAAATAATCCAGTTTCCAACATCGAAAAGGACCACCTGCTCTGACGGGCAGGTGGTTATTTTTGACTTTCATTCGGGTCGGAAAATGTCATTGAAAAATCGGATGCTCCTCCTGTGCTGTGCTGCAGCACTCGCGCTTTCCATGCAATCTTTTGCCAGGAAGCAGCCGCGGAGTCAAAGAGCCTGTCTGCAATGGGAGATGGCTGATTTGATCGCCAGGGATTCCCTGTTGCGCATCGCTGGTCACCCCCTGATTTTAGAAGGATCGCACGGGAAAGCAGTCGCTTTCAACGGATCAACCGATGGGTTGTTTCTTTCGGAGATGCCTTTGGCTCACCTGGAGTCCTTCACCATCGAAGCCATCCTGGCACCGGCGAGTCGGGGCAATTTTGAACAGCGCTTCTTTCATACAGGCGAGATTCGGGGGGATCGGGCGTTGCTCGAGTTGCGGTCGACCGGTGCCCATTGGTACCTGGATGCCTTCCTACAGTCGGGCAATCAAAAGATGACCTTAATCGATCCACAAAGGTTGCATCCTTCCGACCAATGGTACCATGTCGCATTTGTGGTGGATCGGGGAGAGCTGTCGACCTATGTGGACGGAAAGAGGGAATTGGCGGGTCAAATCACATTTGTCCCTTTCCAATCCGGCAAAACCTCCATTGGTGTCAGACTCAATGAACAATCCTGGTTCAAGGGTGTCATAGCGCAGATTCGCATCACACCCAAGGCGCTTAAAGCCTCCGATTTCTTAAAGGTTTCCATAAAAAAACTCCCTTTGTTGGAGAACAATTAGCCCAATCGGCTTCCCAAAAATATGAGACACGCGATTGCCTCACTGGTATGGGTCATATGTCTGGTTTACTCACCATTGCATGCTCAGAATGCAAAGCTGAGGCAGGAAGTGGAACAGACGATGATGAAGGCTACCACTTTCATGGTGGAAAAGGCCGCAGTCAACGGTGGATATGTCTGGTATTACCTCCCCGATTTCTCCCGCAGATGGGGAGAGATGGAGGCTTACCCAACCATGATCTGGCTGCAACATCCCGGCACCACCAGCATGGGTCATCTCTTCCTGGATCTTTACCAGGCAACCGGAAATGAATACTATTACCGCGCAGCGCAGAAAGCTGCGGCTGCCATCATCTGGGGACAAAGCCCGGAAGGTGGCTGGAATTATATGATCGATTTTGCCGGGGATCGGTCGCTGCGAAACTGGTACGGCACCATCGGGAAAAATGGCTGGCGTCTCGAAGAATTCCAGCATTATTACGGCAACGCCACCTTCGATGACGATGTCACCTCAGATGCCGCCCGCTTCTTGCTTCGCATCTACCTCACCAAGATGGACCCAGCCTACAAACCGGCTCTCGACAAGGCCATCGGCTTCATTCTCAACAGTCAGTATCCTGCTGGCGGCTGGCCGCAACGATTCCCGCTGAAGTATGACTTCAACAAACAGGGGCATCCGGATTACACCTCCTTCTATACCTTCAATGACGATGTGATCTGGGAGAACATCCACTTCCTGATGCAATGCTATGAGGTACTTGGTGAGGCCCGATTTCTCGATCCCATCCGCAGGGGAATGGAATTTTACCTGCTCTCGCAGGATGCCTGTGGCGCCTGGGGTTATCAGATGAACATGGCGATGGAGACGGCCGGCGCCAGAACCTATGAGCCGACGGCCTTCATGCCGGCTCCAACCTGCACAAATGCCTTCCTGTTGCTGAAATTCTATCAGTTTACAGGGGATAAAAAATTTCTCCAGGCCGTGCCCAAATCCATCGCATGGCTGGAACAAACCCAACTGCCGGCCAACGAGATCGACGGAAGCAGAACACATCCCACTTTCGTGGAGATCGGCACCAACCGGCCGCTCTATGTGCACCGCAAAGGATCCAACGTAAAATATGGTACCTATTACACGGATTACAACAGTCAGCACCTGCTATCCCACTACAATGGCAAACGGGAGGTGCGGCTCCATGAGTTGAAAGCGGAATACCAACGACTTGCTTCCCTTCCGGAGGAATCGGTCACGGAAGGTTCACCCCTGAAACCGGGTAGATATGCCGGAATCGGCACACCCCAGCAGGAGATTGACCTGACCAAGGATCATTTTGACATGGTACCGAAGGAAGAGACAGTGCGGATGCTCCTGGGCGATCTCGATCCGGAGGGGCGTTGGCTGGTCAAGCATGGTTCCTTTAGCCATCCCTATGCGGGAGATGGCCAGAAGCAGGAGGCAACCGACCAATTTTGTTCAACAAATGTGGGGGACGAAACGGACACCTCTCCCTTCCGGGATCCCAGTGATCAGTTGTACCTTTCGACGGGCGACTACCTTCGCAACATGCACCTGTTGCTGAATTACTGGAAGCAATTGGCCGGATCGCCGACCTCATCCATCCATGCAAAACCTTCAGGCAAATGAATCATCATCTCCATCGGGTCTTCTCTCCTGGCAACCTGCGCAAACGCCTTTGCTGGTCTGGCTTGTTGGGATTTCTCCTGGTTTTCGGGATCTGCTTCCCGAGACCGGTGCCGGGACAGGTGGCCACCGGTTCGCTGCCCTGGAAGAACAACCTGGCCTACAACAGCTACCTGATGCGAATGGTCCATGCCCAATTTGCGGAAAGAACCCTACGGTTGGGCCAGGCCGTCACTTCACGGGAAGGGATCCGGTCCTACGTTGAACAACTCAGGAGCGATTACAAAAAATTGCTGGGCACCATGCCTTCCGGCGAAGAGCTGAAGGCAAAGGTGGTCCGCAGGGTTTCTATGCCGGGTTACACCTTGGAAGCCCTCTATTTTCAAAGTCTGCCGGGGCGGTATGTGACGGCCAACCTCTACCTGCCTGAGGGCAAAGGCCCTTTCCCCGCCTCACTCGAATTGTGTGGCCACTCTCTCTCGGGCAAAGCCGGATCGCAGGAGGCCATCCTGATGGCGCTGCATGGCATAGCCGTGCTGGTGGTCGATCCGATCGGTCAAGGGGAACGCATTCAACTGCTGGACCAAGCCGGCAATCCGGTCACCCGCGGCGCCACCACCGAGCATACCCTCCTCAATGCCGGCTGCAACCTTGTGGGAAGCAGTGTCGCTGCGGCTGAGCTTTTCGACAACATACGGGCGATCGATTACCTCGAAACCCGTTCCGATGTTGACAAAGACCGACTGGGAGCCTATGGAAGCTCCGGTGGAGGGACTCAGACTGCCTATCTATTGGGTGTGGAGACCCGACTCAAGGTGGCCTCCATCTGCAGTTACTTCTCGCAAAGGGAAAGGGTGTTGGAACTTTCTGGTGCCTCCGACGGATGTCAGCACATCCCGGGAGAAGGGAGGACGGGCATGGAAATTGCCGACATGGTGGCCATGTTCTCCCCAAAACCGGTGCTGATCATGGCCGGATTGTACGATTTTGTCGATTACCAGGGTGTACTGAACGGATTTTCCGATCTAAAGAAGATCTATGGCGGATGGGGTTGTCCGGAAAACATTCAATTGTTCACGGCTGAAAGCGGCCATGGGATGCCCCTGTCGAAGCGGGAGGCACTGGCAACCTTTTTCAGGAAGTGGCTTTGCAACGATGCCACTCCGGTCCACGAAGCCAAACTGCCGCCCGTCGATCCCCCTTTGTTTCTTTGTACCACGACAGGCCAGGTCCAGACCGCCTTTCCGGATGCCAGATCCCTCATGGCAGACAACCTACGGTTGGCAGAAGGCTGGGCCGGCGACAGGAAGGCCTTCTTCGGACAACCCGCCGGGAAGGTTGGGGCAGACATCAAAGCCCTGATTGGAGTCCCTGCTGACAGTCAGCCGGTGACAGCCGAAATCACGGGAAGAAGCCGGGAGCGATCCTTCGATAAAATTCGTTTCCAACTGTTACGCAAAGGGGAGATGCCCCTGCCGGTGGTGCTGATCCTGCCCGAAAAACGATCATCGTCGTGCCGCATCCTGATCCATCTGGCCGATCAAGGCAAGGAAGCCTTCCTGTCGGATGAGAATGCCATCCTGCAGGTGGTCAACCAGGGCGACCTACTGGTGGCAGCCGACCTCCGGGGCATGGGCGAAACCGCTGATCCGGCCATGTACAATGACCTGAAATACTGGAACGCCGAATACCGCAATGCCATGATCAGTCTCCACATGGGCAGAAGCCTGTTGGGCCAACGGGTGACAGACCTACTGACTCTTTTGGATTTTCTCTCCTCCAACCCCGAGACCAAGGGGTGCAGGATACTTGCCGAGGCTTCCGGGGCTTGTGGTCCGGTCTTGATCCATGCCACCGTCCTCGACAAAAGGATTGCCCAGTCTACCATCACCGCATCCCTCGTTTCTTATCTGGAGGCCCTCCGCAATCCGCTGCAGCGGGATCTCTGCTCACAGGTGATTCCGGGGGTGTTGAGACGATATGATCTGCCGGACCTTGTCAGGTATGCCGGTGGCAGAATCCTTAGACCGGATGTCAAAAATTGAAACCATAGCAAAATGAAGAGACGGGATCATCGGCGCGATATGGCGATTGTGCGGCAAGGCAGTAGGGTTTTTCCACTTCCGTGGATCGCTGGGTGGCTCCTGTTGCTCATTCCCGTCTGTTCCCCGGCCCATTCAAAAACCACGCCAGCCTCCCCCGTGCACATCACGGAGGATGGTCGACTGCAATACAAGGCGGATTCGCTGGGCAACCGCGTGCCCGATTTTTCCTATTGCGGATACAAGGCTTCCGAAAGTCCGATTCCTGCTGTGCCGGCCCGAATGTTTGTTGAGGCACGACCCGGCGATGCCACTGCTACCATCCAAAGGGCGATCGATGCCGTTTCTGCGATGGCTCCCGACGCCGATGGTTTCAGGGGAGCGGTCTTGCTGGGTCGCGGTACTTTCCATCTCGAAGGATCCCTGTTGCTGCATACGGGAGGTGTCGTCCTCCGTGGCAGCGGTTGTGATGAGAAGGGAACCCTGCTCATCGGGGAGGGCACCGACCGTGCCACCTTGATCCGCATCGCAGGGAGAGACCGTCGCCATACCGATCCCCCGATAACCTTAACTCCGGCCTATTATCCGGTCAACACCCTTCAGTTGAATTTGCCCCTTGGCCACGGTCTCAAAGTGGGGGATCGCGTGATCGTCACCCGACCTTCGACCCAAGCGTGGCTGGCTCTGCTCGGTACAGACAAAATCGGATTGCAGGTGGATTATCCCCTCACCACCTGGTCGCCGGGGGATTTCGACCTTCACTGGGAGAGGGTTGTCGTGGCGGCATCACCCACCACCCTCACCCTCGATGTGCCCCTCACCATGGCACTGGATCCGCGTTATGGCGGAGCTACGATCGCCCGTATGGAAGATGACGGTTCCATCGCGCAGGTGGGTGTGGAGAACCTCCGCTGCCGTTCGGCCCATGATGCCACCCACCCCAAGGATGAAAACCACCGGTGGATGGCCATCACCTTCGATGATGCCAGAGATGGTTGGGTTAGGCAGATGGTGGCCGAACATTTTGTCAGTTCGGCCGTAGCCGTTTGGGAGAGCTGTTCGCGTATCACCGTTGAGGATTGCAAATCCCTTTGTCCGGTAGGAGAGGAAGGCAACTACCGGCGATATTCCTTCCAGACTTTGGGACAGCAAGTCCTGTTTCAACGCTGCTATGCCGAATATGGATACCATCCCTTCTCTGTCGGCTTCACCACCAGCGGTCCCAACGCCTTTGTCCAGTGCTTCGCCTACCTGCCACTCAATTTTGCCGGGGCGATCGGTGGTTGGGCCAATGGCGTGCTGTTCGACAAGATGACAATCGATGGGGGTGACATTGGTTTTGGCTGGCGCGACGTAGATGGGCAAGGAGGAGGCTGGAGTGCAGCCAACGCTCTCTGCTGGCAATGCAAGGCGGCCCGGATCTACCTCGCCGCACCCCCCACGGCCCAAAACTGGTGCTACGCCTTTTGGGCCCAGGGTTATGGTAATGGTCACTTTGAGCAACCCCATACTTTCGTCAAACCGGAAAGTTTCTATTATGCCCAGTTGGAAGCCCGCAAGGGAGTTCGGTCTGTAGAATCGGATAAGATCCTGACCTATGCCAGTTCCGAAACCACCGCTCCCAATGCCGAAGAAGCGACCCTCATGAACCGGCGTTCCCACCTGCCGGACCTCACCCTGAAGGAGTGGATCGATTCCATGTGCCATGCCTTTCCGATCGATACCCTCCGGGCGTCGGATGTGAAAAGGGCCGTTTGGACCGAGGCCAAAGCCATAAACAGGGTTCCGTTGCATGGCGGCATGCAGCTGGATCACGGACGTCTCGCACGAAACGGTACCTTACTAACGGGAAGGCGAAACCGCACCTCACTCTGGCGTGGCACAACCCGACCCTCCGATCTTGCCCACGCCGCTCCCAACCTGGTTCGGTTTGTACCGGGTCGCACCGGCCGCGGACTGACCGACGACCTCGATACCCTCGTCGGGGACATGCTGAAAAACCATGTGGTGGCGATGCAGCATTTTCCGGCACTCTGGTATGAAAGACGTCGTGACGACCACTCACGAGCCCGCCGGGCCAATGCCGAGGTCTGGGCTCCCTTCTACGAACAACCTTATGCCCGCAGTGGCTCCGGAGAAGCCTATGACCGTCTGAGCCGGTATGACCTAACCCTTTGGAACAGCTGGTACTGGCTCCGTTTGAAACAGTATGCCGACAAGGCCCAGGAGCAGGGACTGCTGCTGATCCAGGAGCATTACCTCCAGCACAACATCCTCGAGGAGGGAGCCCATTGGGCCGACTATCCCTGGAGGAGTGCCAACAACATCAACGAGACGGGATTCCCGGAATATCCCGCCCTTGCCGGAGACAAACGGGTCTTCATGGCAGAAGCGTTTTACGACACCACCCATGCGGTCCGAAAGGCGCTGCACAAGGCTTACATCCGCAAATGCCTTGACAGTTTTGGGGACAATCCCAACGTAATTCACCACCTCGGACTGGAGTACACCGGCCCGCTCTCATTCGTTCAGTTCTGGCTCGACGTCATAGATGGTTGGGAAAGGGAACACCATCGGCGCGTCTGGGTCATGCTTCCTGGAACGGAGGAGGTGCAAGAGGCCATCCTGCGCGATCCCAAAAGATCAGCCGTGGTCAACATCATCGACATCCTTCAGTGGCAATACCGGAAGGATGGTTCACTATTTGCTCCGGAAGGAGGGCAGAACCTCACGGAAAGACAATATGCCCGGATCATGGAAATGGGGGAGTCCTCTTTCGACCAGGTCTATCGTGCTGTTTCCACCCTGCGGAGACAACATCCCGACATCGCCGTGGTCTATTCCAGAAGGGCTCCGGGTTATACCGAATGGGCCTCCTTCCTGGCTGGAGGTTCCCTGCCTGCCTTGCCGGCAAATACAGATCCGCGGTTGCTGGCGGAAGCGTTGTGCATGGAACCGATGGATCCGGTTGTGCAAGGTGCCATCGGACTTGGCAAAGCCGGAGCGGGCTACCTGCTTTTCTGCGAGCGTGGGTCGCTGGTCCTCCCGGCAGAAGCAACCGGGTCAGGGTATCTGCTGCGGTGGATTCATCCGGACACCGGAGAAACGGACCGGCAGCAAGTCCGGTTAAAAAAGGGAGACACCCGGCAGCTCACAGCTCCCTGGAAAGGCGCTGCAGTAGCCTGGCTGAGCAGGAAGTGAGGGATTCAGACAAAAAGAATGATTCAAAGAGACGGAGGATTTCTGGATAGCGATCCCCCGAAAAAATAAAATAGACGAATGATTGGAAGAATGATGATAGCGAAAGGGCTTGACGGGAGGACAACCCACAAGCGGAGTCCCCGCCGGATGGCCGTGTGGTTCTTGCTGTGTCTCACGCTGATGATGACGGAGCAGATCCGGGTTTTCGGACAACCGTCCGGGACCTATCTGAATCCGGTCTTGGCCGGCGACTATCCCGATCCCTCCATCATCCGTGTAGGAGCAGACTATTACATGACCCACTCCTCCTTTGACTATTACCCCGGTTTGCTGATACTCCATTCCCGTGACCTGGTGCACTGGGAGCGCATCACCCATGCCCTGCACAAGGTGGTAGGCTCCGTCTGGGCACCCGACCTGGTCTGCCACGAAGGAGTCTTCTACATCTACTTTCCGGCTGGCGGTACCAACTGGGTCGTTTGGTCCAGGTCACCCGCCGGTCCGTGGAGTGATCCCATGGACCTGAAGTTGCCCGGATTCATCGATCCCGGCCATCTCGTGGGTCCCGATGGGAAGCGCTACCTCTACCTGTCGCATGGAGCCATCGTCCAACTGACCGACGACGGACTCGCCACCACAGGCCTACCCATCGACATCTACAAAGGATGGGACTTCCCCGGTTCCTGGAGTACCGAATGTTTCTGTCTCGAATCACCCAAGGCTACGGTGCGCAATGGCTTTTACTACCTGACCACAGCCGAGGGGGGAACTGCCGGACCTGCAACCTCCCACATGGTGGTCTCTGCACGGGCCAACCATCCATTGGGTCCTTACCAAAATTCTCCCTACAATCCCATCGTCCATACTGCCGACAGGAGTCAGCGATGGTGGAGTCAGGGACATGGCAGCCTGGTGGAAGACAGCCAGGGCAAGTGGTGGATGCTCTACCACGGATACGAGAAGGGATATCATCTGCTGGGTCGGCAGACCCTGATGTTGCCCATCGAATGGACGGCCGACAACTGGTACAAGGTCCCGGACGGGGTGACCAGTGAAAATCCGGTGAAGGCTCCCGTTGGCACCAGTGTGGATGGAAACATGGATCTTTCGGATCATTTCGGGGGATCGCAACCGGGAATACAGTGGCAGTTTTTCAAAAGGTACCGTCCGGAGCGGGTCTCGGTAGACAATGGAACCCTCTCGTTGAAGGGTGAGGGCAGCAGTTTCGATGACAGTTCCCCCCTTCTGGTCAATTCCGGTGAGCAAGCCTATGAAATCACCGTGGAGTATGAGCTGGGCGATAACGTCACCGCCGGATTGACCCTCTTCTACAACGAGACAGCGCACGTGCGCATTGCCGTCGACACGGCTCGCGTTGCCGTCTTTATCCAGAAGGGAGCCAAAATCCGGGAACCCAATTTCGCCGGGAGACATGGTTTTTTGCGTATCTTGAATGACCGGAACGAGGTGAGTTTCTATCTTAGCAAAGAGGGCCACGATTGGCACCGGGTGGAACGCAGCCTCGACATCACCGGTTACAACCACAATGTCTTCGGACAGTTTCTCAGTCTTCGGGCCGGTCTCTTTGCCTTCGGAACAGGAACCGTCGGTTTCCGGAACTTTCAATACAAACCCTTGGAAAGAAAATGAAAACGATGCAGGTGAAAAGATATCGATTTTTCGTGGTACTTCTCCTGGTAACCCTCCGGGTAACCGGACAGGAACAGGCCCAAACCCCCATTTCATTGGCTCCATTTGCCGATAGCCGCGGTCACTGGTACGGCATCCGCGATGCGGGAAACCTCGTCAACCCGGTGCCAAATCAACCGGTCTATCCGGCCAGTGACATCCAACACATTGCCGACAACATCCTCCTTTACCAACGCGACAATGGCGGTTGGCCCAAGAACTACGACATGCAGGCCATCCTGACCTCTGCCCAGATCGATTCACTGACCCGGACCAAGGGAATGACCCATACCACCTTCGACAACGGCACCACCTATTCGCATGTGGATTATTTGGCGCAGGTCTACTGTCAGACAGGGATCGAAAAATACAAAGCCGGGTGTCTCAAGGGAATCGCTTTCATCCTGGAAGCTCAATATCCAAACGGCGGCTGGCCCCAGTATTATCCCATCGAGGAGGGCAACTACAGCCGCAGGATCACCTTCAACGATGGGGCATTCCTGGGAGTGATGGAGACGCTCCGCAAAGTAGCCGACCCCTCCTCCTGTTACGCATTCGTCGATGAGAGCCTTCGCCGGAGAGCAGCGGAAGCCTTCCGAAAAGGGGTGGATTGCATCCTGAAAGCACAGATTGTGAGCAAAGGACGGCTGACCGTCTGGTGCCAGCAGCACGATGAGAAAACGCTGCAGCCGGCCTGGGCCCGGGCTTTTGAACCACCTGCCATCTGCAACGGGGAGAGCGCGGCCATCGTCCGGATGCTGATGAGTCTCGACCAACC
>JAJTBP010000351.1 GCA_021286825.1 Marinilabiliales bacterium
GCTCATGGGATTCCGAATCAAAAGTGCTAAGATAGGGAATGTTTGCCTGAAACGGTAACACTGTTCCAACCGGCGATCCGCCATTAAAAAAACCGATCATCCACTTCCACACAACCAAGCCTGATTTTCAAAAGTTGGAAAATTTAGTGCAGTCAAGTAAAATCATAGGGTTCAGACAGAAGGCTGTGTGATTTTTTTTACATTTGGACGTATGAATAGCTGGTATCTGATAGTCACCTGTTTGCCCTCCATGGTTTGCTTCGGATGGGCCATTTGGTTTCTGCTCCTGAAAGAGGGAAAGGATACGCCTCAACAGTTTTTGGGATGGTTCATGGGGGTAGGTTTCATCCTTTACCTGGTTTATATCCCCTATTTTCTTCACCGGATTGGGGTTTTTGTCCACCTGTTGCCTGTTTATACCGCTGTTTCGCTGCTCGTTTATCCGATGTACCATTATTACGTCCGATTGCTCGTCGAGGTGAAGGAGATCAAGGTCTGGCAGCGGATGTACCTCCCGGCCGTCATTTTTGGATCGCTTATTTACGCGATCAAGCTTTGGATGTCGCCGGATGACTTGTCACAAATCGAAGAATTCTTCAAGGGCAATCCGCACCAATGGTATGCATCCGAAAGCGTCAGTGTCCTGTTGTTGATGTCGGTCTACCATCTCTCCAGATTGGTTTTCACCTTCCAGGTAATTTTCACGCTTTTCCACAACTTCCGGTTGATTCACCGTTATCAAAAAGAACTCACCAGTTACTATTCCGATCCTGAGAACCATTCCTTGCATCCCCTGAAATACATCCTGATCGGACTCATTGTCACCTCTTTGTACAGCGTTGTGGCCAACAGCATTGGCGTTCCATTCTTCCTGAACCGACCCTGGTTGCTCATCATGCCTGCAGGAATGATCTCCATGCTGATTTTTTTCATGGGATACCAGGGCAACCGATTGAGCCTGGCACAACATCTCCTGCACCCCGAAGAGGAACCGGAGACGTTCTCCGATACCGAGTTGGTGTTTAGCGAAGGATTTGAAGAAAACTTCAAATCCAAATTTCTGGGAGAGAAAATCTTTCTCGTACCCGGGATCAAAATTACCACGGTCTGTGAGTTACTGGAAACCAACAGGACCTACCTTTCGGTCTACATCAACAAGACCTATCAATGCAATTTTTGCACCCTGATCAACCGATTGCGGGTCCAACACAGCCTTCAACAACTCAACCAGGATTCAATCGGTAAATACAGCATGAACTATCTTTCCGAAAGGTGCGGCTTTAGTTCACTCAATACCTTTTACAGAACCTTCAACAAGGAGTTTGGCATGACGCCGGGACAATACCTGAAGCTAAAAGCAGAAGAAGTTGCTGATATACAGGGTAAATACCAGCCTAAAAACAGGTCAGACAAGACGGGGGGTCTTTGCTAAAATGGGATGGGGGATCGGCTCCTGATCCTTCCTAAAGTATCAAAATTTACATTTTGACAATCATTCGACAGCACAATCAGAGCCGTTAAGATTACCTTTGCCTCAAGGAACTGGATAAATTCTGGTCACAAACCGCGCTTTATCTTAGTCCAAAACCTTTCCCATAGACTTCGTAACAAGATCCGTCCGCCCATTCCTCAATCAGGAAGCAGCGGACGGTTTTCATTGGGGAGTGCGGATATCTTCAAGGGAGGGAAAAGATCCGCCTTACTGACCTCTGGTAACGTATTTGGTTACGAGTGTTGTCTCAGCAGCACTCAGACCTGCACGGGAGGCCATGTTGGGCAGGATGTTTCTCCAGGAGGCGGCGGAGTAGGAATCGGGGGCATAGTAGCTGTGACATTTGCCACAGTTGGCCACAAACAGACTTCGTCCCGCCTGCAAGTCGGCAAGCGTCGCATTGGCGGTAACATCCGCCGCGGTGGGAACATAAAGCGAGTCTGCGTTGGCAGTAAGCGTTTTGCTGCAGGAAAACAGCAAAGCAAGTAGCATCACGGAGATTGTGGAAAGCAGCAATCGGGACAACCTAAATGAATTTCTTTTCATATGAATAAAATTGAATATGTATTCAAATTAAATCACAAGTGAGGCGTAAATCCAAACAATTGTAGTTAAAAAAACCTAACAATACGTTCATTCCCAAAAAGGCTACGATAAAAAACCGCAATAGGTAGATGTGCGGAACTGCTCTACTTTCGTGTCAGGTATCAAGCAGTAATTAAAGACTCCTAGAGAGTTTTTGTGTTGAGGCCGGCAGTGAGAGGATTGGAGCTATATCTTTTCAGTAAGGGAGGGAAGATATATTCTGAGATGATCCGATCTGTCGGCCTTAAATTTTTTTTATCCATCCCCTCTCAACCTACCGACCCTTCATCCACCCCCATCTCTTGTGCTAGGTTTTCCCGGCTACAACGTCATTTTCACAAACCATGGTCAGGACCCTTGGTTAACCCATTGAAATCTCACGGCGAATCAATAAATTCGCTTCCAACCCATTGATTGGTCAGTTATTCAGATAGATGAACCATGAGGCATCAGACACGATACTGGAAAGTGATTTACTGGCTGCTTTTTGCAGCGTGGTCGACCGGTGCCCTGCTCTTCATGGCGCGTGTCAAAGGGGGATTTTTCACCAACTATCTTTCTGACATCACCTTCCCTCCCTGGTTCTATATACATATCCGGGGATTGAACCGTGACTCGGGCCAGTTGCCCAAGCTTCCACTGGTTGGAAATTGGTTTGGCATCACTCCCGAAAGGGCCTTCCTCTCCATTCTGATCGTGGGCACCCTCACCGAAATCAAAACCTTTTACCTCCCGCAGGGCATCATTACCGGCACATTTGATCCCTACGACCTGCTCAGCTATTTGGGTGGATTGCTGTTTTGTTACCTGCAAGAGAAGGGAGACCGGAAACCGGAAACCGGAGTCGGGAAACCCACTTGATTCATTCCATTCCGGCCGAAATGATCTTTTGCTACCCCGGCAGCCTTAACCCGCGGCCGGTCTTCCTCCCTTGTCATCCCTTTCTACAAACCTTTAACCGCTCCG
>JAJTBP010000352.1 GCA_021286825.1 Marinilabiliales bacterium
GCCATGCCGATTGAGAGTGTTGCGGTACTGGTTGAAACCATGAAGGAATTTGAAGCAAAACAGTGACATGGCTATTCTGAAACCTTTTAAAGGACTTCGTCCACCGATTGAATTGTCTGCCAGTGTGGCATCCCGTCCCTATGATGTACTCAACTCCGATGAGGCCCGCAAAGAAGCGGAAGGCAATCCCTATTCACTGCTTCACATCATCAAACCGGAAATCGACCTGCCGGTCGGAATTGATGAACACAGTCCGGAAGTCTATGCCAAAGCAATCTCCAATCTAAATCTTTTCAGAGACAAAGGATGGTTGGTAAGAGACCCGGAAGAATATCTCTATGTCTATGCCCAGACCATGGACGGCCGGACACAATATGGCCTCGTAGGTTGCGCATCAGTTGATGATTATCTGAATGGTGTCATCCGTAAACATGAATTGACTCGCGCGGACAAGGAAGAAGATCGGATGAAGCATGTCCGCATCACCCAAGCCAACATGGAACCGGTCTTTTTTGCCTATCCTGCAGTGCCGGAAATTGATGCGATCGTCGCAGCTGTCGTGCGAGCCAACCCTCCGGAATATGATTTCGTGGCAGCAGATGGTTTTGGTCATCAGTTCTGGGTGATCCGGGATGCTGGCACGATCGGCCGCCTTTGTGCCCTCTTTGCGGAACTGCCGGCAACCTATGTCGCCGATGGTCACCACCGGACGGCTGCAGCTGCTCTCGTCGGAAAAGAAAAACGTGCTGCCAATCCAGCCCATACCGGCACGGAGGAGTACAATTATTTTCTGGCAGTACACTTCCCGGACAATCAACTCCGTATCATCGATTACAATCGGGTTGTCCGCGATCTGAACGGTTTAAGCGCTGATGAGCTCATCCTCAGACTTCAAAACGATTTCATGGTTGAGGAGATGGGTTCCGGAATTTACAAACCCGAAGCATTGCATGTTTTCTCCATGTATCTCGGCGGAAAATGGTACAAACTTACTGCCAAACCCGGCCGTTACAATGACCTGGATCCGATCGGTGTACTGGACGTGACCATTCTGTCTGATCTGGTACTGGATCGTATTCTGGGGATCAAGGACCTGAGAACCGATAAACGCATCGATTTTGTGGGCGGCATCAGAGGATTGGGCGAACTAAAACGACGCGTGGATTCAGGGGAGATGAAGGTGGCTTTTGCCCTTTATGCCGTTTCCATGCAACAATTGATCAACATTGCCGACTCCGGCAACATCATGCCTCCCAAAACCACCTGGTTTGAACCCAAGCTCAGGTCGGGACTTGTGGTGCATGAACTGGACTAGGTTCACTCCATAAAGGAAAAGCGCGGGACGAAAAGGCAGATGGCCTCGTTCCGCGCTTTATTTTTTTGTCTGGGAATGACGCGTTAGGAAAGACTATTTCGAGACTTTGTGACCGACCTGAAAGAGATAGGAGAGGGTGAACTGAATGCCGTTGGATTGAGATGGGTCATACCCGTAATTCTTGGAATCGTAAAGATTGGTCAGGGAATAAAAGAAGCGGGTATCCAAGGCCAGGATACTCCGGCCTTTGAAATGATATTCTGTCCCGATTCCTCCGGTAAAGAGAAAATCCACGGAGTTGTCAATGGGTTTACCCCAATAGGCTATCGGGGGATCGGCAGGGATCCCAGGTGTCGATGGCACCATACTTTGACTATCCGAAAGTAAGAAGGCGACTGAGGGGCCCAGATTGAAGGTAAACCGCATCGCCTTGCCTCCCAGATTCGCATGGGTCATAATGGGTATCTCGAAATAATTGAGCGAATGCTCGTAACCCTGAACAGAACCTTCCAAGGGTTTCTCCTGCCAACCTTTTCGTTGATAATTGAGCTCCATCTGGATACCCACGTGCGGTTCCGATATCATGCGAAAGACCAGTCCTGCCGTCTGTCCGTTGAAAAAATTCTGTTCCACGTTGGGTTTGAATTTCACCCGACTGAGAACAATGCCACCCTTTGCCCCGATGTAAAATTCCTTCTGAAACGAAGGGTCCTGCCCCAAAGCAACGGTGGAAAGCAAACAACCAAGCAGCAAAATTTGTCCTAACCGGAAGGCAATGTATCTTATCATGAAAATTAAGATTCTGATCAACAGTTTGAACCCGGTCGCTTAGGCCGCTAACCCAGAAACCAAAGCTCTTTGACGGGTAAAAGTAGAAAAATGAATCTCTTTTTCTTAAATTTGACTCTAAAATATTTTCTATGTCCATCAGCGAAAATCTCATCAGGATCAAAAATCAGTTGCCTGTTGATGTGAAATTGGTTGCCGTTTCCAAAACCAAATCCCAGGAGCAGATCATGGAAGCTTACGATGCCGGCCAAAGGATTTTCGGTGAAAACAAGGTACAGGAACTGATCCAAAAACACGGTTCCCTTCCCCAAGACATTGAATGGCATTTCATTGGTCATCTGCAATCCAATAAAGTCAGGCAATTGATTCCCTATGTATCGCTGATCCACGGTGTGGACAGCTTCAAGTTGCTTGAAGTACTCAACAAGGAGGCTGCCCGGGTTGCCCGAACGGTCGACGTTCTGCTGGAGTTTCACATCGCAAGGGAGGAGAGTAAGTTTGGTCTCACAATGGAAACCGCCAGGGAATGGTTCGATTCGCCCGAATTTCAAAGCATGTCACATGTGAACGTTTGCGGTGTCATGGGAATGGCTACTTTTACAGAGGACCAGCAAATCATCAAAAGTGAGTTCGAGCGATTGCATGCGATATTTCTCTTTCTGAAAAGTCATTATTTTGCAAACACACCTTCCTTCAAGGAGATCTCCATGGGGATGTCTGACGATTTTTTACTGGCTATCCAAGCCGGAAGTACCCTGGTCAGAATAGGAAGCAGCATCTTCGGTACTCGTCAGATTTAGTCCATCATGGTGGAAATGGAGAGTTGATTCAATTGAAAAATAGAATCTTAACAACGATTATCTTTTGTCTGGGCACCTTCATAGCTGTGGCTCAGGACATCACCATTAGCCCCAATCAGCCGGATGGGGCCTAT
>JAJTBP010000353.1 GCA_021286825.1 Marinilabiliales bacterium
AGGAACTTTTTGATTCCAAGGAACAGGCAGAGGCAGGCAACCGCCTGAAAACTGCCTTGCTCAACAACATGAGTCACGAAATCCGCACCCCCATGAACGCCATCATGGGATTTTCAGAGTTGATGCGGAATGCGGATGCGGAAGACAAGCTGACCTATTCGGAAATCATCTTTAAATGTTCCATTGACTTGCTGAACGTAATCGATCAGGTGATGCTACTCTCCAGGCTGCAAAGTGAAAAAATCCCGCAGGAAAAGTCCCGGTTTCCTGTTTTGAACATGTTGCAGCAATGTAGCTCGGGCTTCAGGGAGGAAGCACGATCCAAGGGATTGCAATGGGAGATGGTTGTTCCCCCCAAGGCCAATACCCTGGAACTATATACCGATGAGGAAAAAGTCAGGGAAATTTTGATTTGTCTGTTTTCCAATGCCTTGAAATATACCCAGAAAGGATTTGTTCGGGTCGAATGCAGCAAGCAAGCGGATGCCATACTCTTTTCTGTCAGCGACAGCGGCATGGGCATTCAGGAGAAGGAGAGGGAACGAATCTTTGAACCTTTCTATCGTGGCGAAAACGCCATTTCTCAGGCCATCCGGGGGGTAGGTGTCGGATTGAACATTGCAGCCATTTTGGCCCAATTGATTGGAGCGAAACTCAGTTTTGAGACAGAAATGGGCAAGGGTTCCCGATTCGAACTCTCGGTTCCGTTGGCTCTCCCGAAAAAGGAGACCGTGACACCCCCGGCGCACCGTATGTCCGATCACTCCTTAAGCAAGCTGAAGGTGCTGATCGCCGAAGACGAACATTTGAGCTATCAATACCTGATTCATTTGCTCAAAGGCCAAGTCCAGCAGCTCGATCGCGCACAAAATGGGCAGGAAGTGTTGGAGATGGTTGAAAAATCACACTATGATCTGGTTTTGATGGATATCCAAATGCCAGTGATGGACGGACTTGAGGCTACCCGACAACTCAAGCGGAAGAACCCCAATTTGTTGGTGATCGCCCAATCTGCTTTTATTCTGCCCAGTGAGCAGGGACAGGCAATGGAGGCTGGTTGTGATGGGTTTGTTGCCAAACCGATCCAAAAAGAGCAGTTGATGGAGATGATCCATCGATTCATTTGAACCCACTCCCTTTGTTTGGGAGACAGAATAGATCAGGAGGAAATAAATGGTTAAAGGATTTGGAAGACATAAGGTTATATCGGCTAGAGCCAGTCGGTTGCTTGCCTTTCTGGTGGTGATCATCAGCTGCGTGGCAATTTTAGGCCAGTTAACAGGCAGAAGCCATTTGACCCGGTTGTCTGATCAGGAGGTGGAGATGGCCCCTATAACGGCTATCATGCTGTTACTGTACGGCCTCATGTTGCTTGGATTTTTATTCTTTCAGATCACCGGCAGAGGGAAAAGGCCATTGACAGGATTCCTCTGGATGCTGCTTACATTGTCGTTCATTGTATTGCTATTCAGATTGATCGCCATGTCTCAGTCTCAGGGGATGGTGGGTTGGGCTCATGTTCAAGGGGTGTATTTCAATTTCTTCCATCAGATGTCCACGGTTTCCGATCTCTTCTTCCTCGGATTGGGTTTGTCTGCGCTTGCCCTGATGCAGAACAAACTCCGTTTGGTCAATGCCGGACTCGTGGTGGTTCATGTGGCCTCTTTTGTCAGTCTCATCATCCTGTTGAGCTATTTGCTGAAAACGCCGTTTTTCTATAAGAGCGACATTCAGCCGCCGGCTTCCCTGACCATGATTTGTTTCTTTTTTTCCAGTTTGAGCCTGCTGCTTGCTTCGGCAAGGCATAGTTTGCTTGTTTCCAATCTTCTGAGTCAATCCACCAATTCGAGGTTGATGACCATCTTTATTCCGCTCATTCTGGCGATTATCCTGGTGGAGAGTCTGATCATCGTTCATGTGGTGCCCCATCTTCCAGTCAATCCTGCCATTGGCATTTCTTTGATGACCATCTGTTTCCTGATGGTTGTCGGACTGATCATTCCTTATGTATCGTCCAGTCTCGCTCGATCATTGGATGAGGTAACGGAGGATCTGCGCAGCAGCGAAGAAAAATTCAGACAGCACTTTGAGTATTCCCCGATGGGACAAACCCTGTCGGGCAGGGACCATTTCATCCATGTAAACAAGTCTTTTTGCGATATGCTGGGGTATTCGGAGGAGGAGTTGATGCAGAAGACTCCGATGGAACTCACCCATCCGGAGGATCAATTGATCATGCTTGAGCGGTTGGATGCCTTGATAGAGGGCCGTGAGCAATCGATCCGCTATGAAAAGCGTTATTGCCACAAGTCGGGCCAGATCGTTTGGTGTGACATATCGAGTTTTCTACTCAGGGATGTGCTGGGCAATCCACTCTATTTTATCTCTACCATCTCCAATATTACCCGAAGGAAAAGGACGGAAAATGCTCTTCGCGAAAGTGAGTTACGGTATCGTACCCTCTTCAGTCAGATGAATGAAGGATTTACCTTGCAGAAGCTCTTAAGCGATGAAAAGGACAATATTGTTGACTATCAGATTCTGGAATTCAATCCGATCTTCCGGAACATGTTCGACTTGACGGCAAAAAAGGTGAAAGGGGTTCAAGCTTCCACACTTTTCGGGCAGAATCCACCTCCGTTTCTGGCGGTTTACACCCAGGTAGCCAAAACCGGTGTGCCGCATCGGTTCCAACTATACATGGCTACCCATGGAAAACATCTGGATATTTCGGCATTTTCCCCTTACAGTGGTTATGTTGCCGCCATTTTTAGCGACATCACCGATATGCGAAGGGCAGAGGAGGCGTTGAGTGCAAGTGAATCCAGACTCAAGGAATTGAATTCTACCAAGGATAAATTCTTTTCCATCATTGCCCATGACCTGAAGAGTCCATTCAATGCCATTGTGGGATTTAGTGAGTTGCTGAAGGAACAGGTGAAGGAAAAGGATTATGAAGAGATCGAAGAATATGCCGGAATCATCCATGCCTCTGCCGCAAGATCATTGGAATTGTTGAAGAACCTTTTTGACTG
>JAJTBP010000354.1 GCA_021286825.1 Marinilabiliales bacterium
AAGATAGACGCTTTTCATTCCCTTATGCATATCTCTGACTTTTTTTTGAGAAAAAATTTTCATCCTTTCATCTATCTGAATATTTGCGACTTAAAATAGGATCACCCTCTCGACACAACCCGAACAGAGGCGTAAAGGCGCCAAAATGGTTCCAAAAATCTTCGCAAAAAGCGCCAGAGCTAAAATAAAAGGATCAAATCTGGTTCTGCAGACCGATTCATTTTCGCTACGATCGAAGGCCATGAAAGGCATTCTAGAGCCGTTTTGTTCACAAGAGGCATTACAAAAAAGTGTGCACAGCTCCCTTCAGAAAATCATCATAAGGAAGAAAGGTCAAGGGATCAACCGGGTTATTCTGACATTTTCTCCAGACAAATGCCCACCATCGCTGAAAAAAGTGGCCAAATTCCGGTAAGCGATCCGGCGAAGCCGGAGAAATCAAGACAAATCCATCGCCTCAACTGCGAAACCGGATGCAAAAAATCTGCGTAAACACAACAAATGTCACACAAATTACCGGAGGCGCCCAAACCATACGACTGCTGAAAGTGGCGATCCCGGTCACCAAACAATAAAAAAAGTTTGCCATGAACGGATATGATGAGAACAGAAGGCGATTTCTGTCACGGATTGGCCTTAGCCTTGGCCTGGCTCTGTCGGGAGAGGTGATTGCACCTGAAGCAAAGGCAGGGGTGCTCGTAGCGGAAAAACTGACCGTTGAACAGGAAGAGTTCCTGATCACTTATCGGGACTGGATGAAAGGGTTTAAGGAGGTGATAGAGCTACGAAAAACGGAACCGGACGATCTGGGTCACAACAAGAGACTGATGGCTTTGGCTGAGGAGGCGAAAGCCTTTCGGGAGCAGCTGATGGAATACATGAAGGAGGAGCCGTTCGCCCGCCGTTTCATGGTCATAACGGAAGAGATGACCCTGATGATTTGACAAATCTCCTCCCAGGGCCCCTAAAACAGGAGAGCCGCAACGGATGAACGGTTGCGGCTCTCTCTGAAAATAGGAATGGAGATCAATATTTATACAATCCGATGTCCTCAACACTAGAGGCCCGGATAAACTCTGCTCTTGCTTTTACCTCCCCTTTGGCCATTTTGTTGAAGACCTGTGCCGAACGGAGATGTGCGCCATCGCGGTTCGCATCGATCACCAACAAGTAGCTCATGATGATGTAGCCGGCCATTTCGACCATCCTTCTGGCATGGAGATCGATGAATTCGTCGTCTCCCGATGCGACCACCTTCTCGACGGCCTCTTCAAAA
Organism: Marinilabiliales bacterium; assembly: GCA_021286825.1. Taxonomy (GTDB): domain Bacteria; phylum Bacteroidota; class Bacteroidia; order Bacteroidales; family Prolixibacteraceae; genus CAINVV01. The sequence goes on from JAJTBP010000354.1 coordinate 1,277, forward strand.
TCCTGTGCGAGGGAGATCAATACCCTTCTGAATTTTTCAAGCTCCGGCTTCAGCTCCACCTTCTCGTAGGCACGGATTTGCTTCAGATAGCCACCCGTTGTGACACCCCTTATGGCAGCCACCACCTGCAATTGGGTGGTTCCTTCATAAATGGAGGTAATACGGGCATCCCTATAGATTCGCTCAACGGGATAATCTTTCATGAATCCGGATCCGCCATGGATCTGAACTGCATCGTAGGCATTCTGGTTGCAATATTCAGAAGTTATGCCCTTGGCCAGCGGAGTAAAAAGATCGGCCAGACGCTGGTACTCCTTCATGTCGTTGCGCTCGGAAACTTCCAGTTTGCGTTCTTCTGAGATGTGCTCATAGGTTTTGTACAAATCGACAAAACGGGCGGTTTCGTACAGAAGCGTTCTGGAGGCATCCAATTTGGCCTTCATGACGGAAAGCATTTCGAATACGGCCGGGAATTCAATGATGGATTTCCCAAACTGTTTCCGGTCGCGGGCATATTGCAAGGCTTCACGATAGGCTGCTTCGGAGACACCGACCGATTGGGCAGCGATCCCCAGACGGGCACCATTCATCAAAGCCATGACATATTTGATCAATCCCATCTTCCTTGACCCAACCAATTCGGCAGGTGCATTCTTGAAGACCAGTTCGCAGGTGGGAGATCCGATGATACCCATTTTGTGTTCGATCCTTCTTACCACCACCCCGCCGTTGCGGCGGTCATAGACGAACATGGAAAGTCCGCGGCCGTCACGGGTTCCCTCTTCGGAACGGGCCAAAACGAGCGCAATGTCACCATCGCCGTTGGTGATGAAACGTTTCACACCATTCAAGAGCCAGGTCCCCTTCTTTTCATCGTAGTGGGCTTTCAGCTGAACTGCCTGCAAATCCGAACCTGCATCCGGTTCCGTGAGGTCCATGGCCATGGTTTCACCCTCCACGACGCGGGTCAGGTAACGCATCTTTTGCTCTTCCGAAGCAAACTCATTCAGGGTTTCGGCACAGTCCTGCAATCCCCAGATGTTCACAAATCCGGCATCTGCACGAGATACGATATCGGCTGCCATGATGTAGGGAACAATGGAGAAATTGAGTCCGCCGAATCTTCTGGGCAGGGTGATTCCCATCAAACCTGCTTTGATCAGGGCATCCAGATTCTCCTGGGTACCCCTGGCATATCGGACATGACCATCCACCACTTCCGGACCTTCGGAGTCGATGCTCTCAGCATTGGGAGAAATGATGTTTCCGCTGATTTCACCCACTACTTCCAAAACACGGTCGTAGCTATCCATGGCATCTTCATAATCCATGGGGGCAAAATCGTATGTATCCTTGTCCACAAAATTCCGTTCTTTCAACGTCACCAATCTTTGCATCATCGGATGGGTCAGATGGAACTTCAGGTCTTTATTGTCGTTGTAAAAATTTGCCATTTCAATTGATGTTAAGGGTTTGATCCCGATTCAACCCGGAATTACTTTGTATTTTGTTTGTAATACTTAATCATCTTCGGAACTATCTCAGAGATATCACCGGTGATGACATAATCTGCAATTGAATTGATCGGAGCCTCCGGATCGGTATTGATGGAAATGATCTGAGCCGATTCTTCCATTCCGGCGCGGTGTTGAACCTGGCCCGAGATGCCACAGGCGATGTAGAGTTTTGGCCGGACGGTAATCCCTGTCTGACCAATCTGACGATCGTGTTCGGCATAACCGG
>JAJTBP010000025.1 GCA_021286825.1 Marinilabiliales bacterium
ATGTATATCCGCTTTACAATCTGACCCCTGTCAAAGCCAAGGGTTGCACCATCACCGATGTCAACGGGGTTGATTACCTCGATCTTTACGGCGGACATGCGGTGATCTCCGTTGGACATTCCCATCCACACTACATTGACCGCATCTCGGAGCAGTTGAACAGCATTGGTTTTTATTCCAACTCTGTTCAGAATCCGATGCAGACGGCATTGGCCCTGAAACTTGGGGAGCAGTCCGGGTATGTAGATTACAACCTGTTTTTGTGCAACTCAGGTGCAGAGGCGAATGAGAATGCCATCAAGCTGGCCTCTTTTGTGACCGGCAAAAAACGGATCATCGCATTCGACAAGTCTTTTCATGGAAGAACCTCCGCTGCGGTAGCCGTAACGGACAATCCGAAAATTGTTGCTCCCGTCAACGATGTGCACGACCGGCTGATTCTCCCGTTAAATCATGTAGAAGCCTTGGAGCAGGCGTTGGCAACGGGAGAAGTTGCCGCAGTCATCGTCGAAGGTATTCAGGGAATCGGTGGATGCAGGGTTCCCGAGGCCGGTTTTCTGCAGTCGGCCAGTCAACTCTGTACCCAACATGGCGTTGTGCTGATCCTGGATGAGATTCAATCGGGATATGGTCGCAGCGGCCGGTTCTTTGCCCACCAATATGCAGGCATTCAGCCGGATTTGATAACGGTTGCAAAGGGGATGGGCAATGGGTTCCCGGTCGGAGGCGTCCTGATCTCCCCCAGCTACAAACCCTGGCATGGCATGTTGGGCACCACCTTCGGAGGCAATTACCTGGCTTGTGCCGCCTCACTGGCAGTGCTTGAAATCATGGAGAAGGAGCATCTGACTGAGAATGCCTTTGCCGTTGGGGAGATGCTGATGAAGGAGTTGAGGTCCTTTCCGGAGATCCGTGAGATTCGTGGCAAGGGTTTGATGATCGGGCTGGAATTTGATCATCCGGTATCCGATTTGCGGAAGAAATTGTTGTTTGAAGAGCATGTCTTCACGGGTGTGACCGGCAGCCATGTCATCCGGATTCTGCCACCTCTCTGCCTGCAGGCGAAGGAAGCTGTTTATTTTCTCGAAGCACTCTCCCGGACCCTGAAAAATATGTAATTTGCAATTCTCATGGCGCGGGGAGGAAAAAAGTCTTCTGCGGGCTAAAAATAGAACCAAAATGGACATCAGTCAGATCAAGATCGGTATCATCGGAGGAGGAAACCTGGGTAAGGCTGTGGCCGAGGGTTTTCTCAAGGCTGGTATTGAGGCCTCCGGAATGGTTGTCTCCCGGAGACGGGTACATCTTCTCGAAGATCTCCGGGCAAAAGGGGTGCGGATAGAAAAGGATAACCTCCAGGCTGTTGTGGACCGGGAGGTCATCATTCTGGCTGTAAAGCCTTATCAGGCAGAAGATTTGCTTACGGAACTGCGACCTGCCCTGAAGCCTGGCCAGATTCTTGTCTCGCTGATGACCGGATTTACCATGAAGGAATTGGCTTCTCTCGTGCCGGAGGGCGTCTTAATCTTCCGGGTGATGCCCAACACGGCGGTAGCCTTGCAGGAATCCATGACCCTCATTTCAGCACCCGAATGTGAAGCACCGACCCAGCAGGTGGTCTCGGAACTCTTTGAAACACTGGGAAAAGTAATTTTCATCAATGAAGAACTGATGTCGGCTGCCACGGTTCTGGGAGCTTGCGGAATTGCCTTTGCCTTACGCTTTATCCGAGCAGCCATTCAGGGGGGAGTAGAGATCGGTTTTGGAGCGGACGTGGCCCAGCAAATTGTGGCCCAAACCGTCAAAGGGGCAACTGAATTGATTCTTCAGACCGGACGGCATCCGGAACAGGAGATAGACAAGGTAACAACCCCCAAAGGCATTACCATTTCCGGATTGAATGAGATGGAGCACCAGGGCTTTTCATCGGCATTGATCCGCGGATTGCTGGTCTCCTTTAACAAACTGAACAACAAGAACAACTAAAGATCATAAACCGCGAAAACAATGGAACAGATCATCGAAATAGCCCATAGGCTTCGCGAAATGCGGGAAGCACTCGAGATCAGTCAGGAGAGGGCCGCTCTGACCTGCGGCGTTACCATCGAAGAATACGAAAGATATGAGAATGGTGAGAGGGATATCCCCGTCAGTGCCCTGCACCGTCTGGCACGTCACTATGGATTTGACATTTCAGCACTCCTGACGGGTGAAACGCCCCATGTGCATACCTATTCCCTGACCCGAAAAGGGAAAGGAATCGTTGTCAAGCGTCGCAGCTTATACAACTATGAATCGTTGGCCTCCACCTTTATGAACCGCAAGGCGGATCCCTATTTCGTCATTGTAGAGCCCAAGGAGGATCCGGAGATTACCTTCAATTCCCATCCCGGACAGGAGTTTAACTATGTGCTGGAAGGTCAGTTGAAAGTATGCATCGGAGAGAATGAACTGATCCTGAATCCGGGAGATTCGGTCTATTTTGACTCCGCCATCCCCCACGGCATGCAAGCCATGAATTGCAGGGTAGCCAGGTTTCTGGCGGTGATACTCTGACCCAAAATTTTATCTCCTCTCAGGAGCATTTACAGACACGGGCATGCATCGTTTTGGTCGAAGCAGACATGGAACGGATCGCTGCCCCAAAGGCATTTATCATGGAAGATTCCCTGTTGTTCAGAAAGATAGTCGTTAAGGTTGGCAGCAATGTGCTGACCCGCGAGGATGGCACGCTGAACATCTCACGGATGTCCCAGATTGTGGACCAATTGGTCCGGCTCAAAAGGGAGGGAGTGCAGGTCATTCTGGTTACATCGGGAGCCGTTGCCGCCGGTCGGGCGGAGATAGGCACCCTCAAAAGACAAGATCCGGTCTCCAGTCGTCAGTTGTGGTCGGCCGTCGGACAGGTAAAGCTGATCAACCGGTATGCCGATCTCTTTCAACAGTATGGGATGACTTGTGCTCAGGTTCTCACCACCAAGGAGAATTTCGGTGACCGGTTACACTACCTGAACATGCGTAACTGCATGCAGACTCTTTTGGAACACGAGGTCGTTCCCATCGTCAATGAGAATGACACCATTTCGGTAACCGAGCTGATGTTCACCGACAACGATGAACTCTCCGGATTGATTGCTTCGATGATGGATATGGAGGCCCTTGTCCTGCTATCCAATGTAGACGGGGTTTATACTGCGGCACCTGGTCAGCCGGGGAGCGAATTGATACCCAGGATTCCGATAGGCCAGCAGGGCGACCGGATCAACATCTCGGCCACCAAGTCCAATTTCGGGAGGGGTGGGATGCTGACCAAGTTCCACATTGCCGGGAAACTGGCGGGTCAGGGCATCTCCGTTTTCATCGCCAATGGTTATCGTGAGGAGATCTTGACAGACATCCTGTATGCAAGAAATACTCATCAGTACACCCATTTCATCCCGGCAGAACAAAAATCGAGTGGGGTCAGGAAGTGGCTGGCCCATTCGGATGATTTTGCCAGGGGAGAGGTGGTGATCAACGACGGAGCCCGGGATGCACTGCTCTCCGACAAGGCTGTGAGCCTGCTGATGATAGGCATTGTATCGGTCGCTGGTTTCTTCCGTTCTGGCGACATCGTTCGCGTCAAGGATGCCTCGGGCCGTCTGCTTGGGCTCGGAAAAGCCGCTTTTTCTTCCGGTGAAACCGAAACGGAAAAAGGGGGTAAAAAGAGAAAGCCATTTATTCATTACGATTATCTCTACCTATTTTGATGCAGACCTCCTACCTTGGATCCTTTGAATCGGCGTTGAAGGCTGCCTCAGCACTGCGGTCGATTGGCAGCGATGCAATAGATGCCTTGCTGAGGCAACTGGCGGATCGCGCCGTTGCTTCAACTGAAACCATCCTGATCGAAAATCGGAAGGATCTGGCACGCATGGATCCGAACGATCCAAGATATGACCGGCTTACCTTAACAGAGTCCCGAATGGCAGCCATCGCAGGTGAAATACGAAATGTCGCCGACCTGCCATCCCCGGTAGGGAGACTTTTGATGGAATATACCCTGCCCAATGGGCTTCATATCAGCAAGAAATCCGTTCCATTCGGTGTGATTGGTGTAATATACGAGGCACGGCCCAATGTCACCTTCGATGTTTTTTCCCTTTGTCTGAAATCAGGCAATGCGGCAGTACTGAAAGGGGGAAGTGATGCTTCTTTTACCAATGAAGCCATTGCCAACCTGATCCGCAGGGTGTTGACAGAAGCCGGATTCGACGCCAATTGCCTCACCCTATTGCCGCCCGAACGGGAGGCTACGGCGGCTTTGCTGAATGCCAGGGGATACGTTGACCTGATCATTCCCAGGGGAAGCCAGGCACTGATCGACTTCGTCAGGGAAAATGCCCGGATTCCCGTAATCGAGACAGGAGCAGGAATCTGCCATACCTACTTCGATCGAATGGGGGATCGTGAGATGGGCCGCGAGGTGATCTTCAATGCCAAAACGCGAAGGGTAAGCGTATGCAATGCGTTGGATTGCCTGGTCATCCATCGGGAGAGACTGGAAGATCTGCCCTATCTCATGGAACCGATGGTGACACGGGAGGTGGAAGTTTTTGCCGATCCGGAATCGTTGAAAGCCTTGACAGGCCATTATCCGGCAGATCTGCTGCATGAAGCCACGGCAGCCTCTTTCGGGACAGAATTTCTCTCCTACAAGATGGCAATCAAGACCGTAGGATCCCTCGAGGAGGCACTGGAACACATTCAGCGTTACAGTTCCAAACACAGTGAGGCTATCCTATCGGCCGACAGGTCCGCCCTGGATCAATTTTTGAACCGAGTGGATGCCGCCGCAGTCTATGCCAATACCAGCACTGCTTTTACAGACGGAGCACAGTTCGGATTAGGCGCAGAGATCGGCATCAGCACCCAAAAATTGCACGCCAGGGGTCCCATGGCTTTGGAAGAGATGACTACCTACAAATGGTTCGTTGAAGGCCATGGACAGGTTAGGCCGTAAGCGAACAACAATCGATCAATATTTATTTTCAAAGAAGAACCAATACAGCAAGATATGAGACATTTCACGTCGGTCTATGATCTGCCGGACTTGAAACAGGCAGTAAAAATGGCCCTGGAGGTAAAGCAAAACCCTTACGGATATCAGCATCTCGGAAAAAACAAGACGATGGTCCTGATCTTCTTCGATTCGAGCCTGAGGACCCGTTTGAGTACACAGAAGGCGGCCATGAACCTGGGAATGAATACGATGGTTCTGAATGTGAGTCAGGATGGATGGTCACTCGAAACCGAATTGGGCGTGGTAATGGATGGTGACAAACCGGAACACCTCCGGGAGGCCATTCCGGTGATTGGAACCTATTGTGACGTGATCGGCGTGAGGGCTTTTGCCCGTTTTGAGAGCAAGGAAGATGATTACCAGGAGAAAATTCTAAACCAGTTCATCGATTTTGCCGGTGTACCGATTGTCAGCATGGAAGCTGCTACAAGACATCCGCTGCAAAGCTTTGCGGATCTGATTACCATCGAGGAATTCAAAAAGAGAGACCGACCCAAGGTGGTTCTTAGCTGGGCTCCGCATCCAAAGGCCTTGCCACAAGCTGTTCCCAACTCTTTCGTGGAATGGATGAGGCAAACCGATTATGAGTTGGTGGTGACACATCCGGAAGGCTATGAATTGGCCCCCGAGTTTATGGGTGATTTGAAGGTCGAATACAATCAAAACAAAGCCTTTGAAGGAGCGGATTTTATCTATGCCAAGAATTGGTCGGCCTACGGACAATATGGAAAGATCCTCTCCAAAGACAGGGACTGGACGGTGACCATGGACAAAATGAAATTGACCCGCGATGCACGTTTCATGCATTGTCTGCCTGTTCGCAGAAACATGATCGTAACGGATGAAGTTTTGGACAGTGATTGTTCCATCGTAGTCAAGGAAGCTGAAAATAGAGTATATTCGGCCCAGACTGTTCTGAAAATGATTTTGGAAAACAACCGATGAGAGACAACCTGACAATCGTAAAAGTAGGTGGCAATGTAGTCGAAGAGGAGGCATCCCTCAAATCCCTGCTAAAAGACTTTTCCCGGATAGCGGGTAACAAGATTCTGGTTCATGGTGGAGGCAAGACGGCAACGATCCTCTCCGAAAAATTGGGTATTGAGGCCAAGAAGGTCGATGGCCGGCGCATCACCGATGCAGAGACACTGAAGGTGGTAACCATGGTTTACGCCGGACTCGTCAACAAAAACATTGTGGCCGGATTGCAGGCGCTTGGAAACAATGCAATAGGTCTCACCGGGGCGGATCTTGATATGATCACAGCGATCAAACGACCTGTAAAAGAGATCGATTACGGATACGTAGGCGACATCAAAACGGTCAATTTTCAGGCTTTGAATGAATTGATTGAAGAGGGTGCGATCCCTGTCATGGCTCCCATTACGCATGACGGACACGGTCAGCTGCTCAATACCAATGCCGATACCATTGCTTCTGAAATCGCTGTTGCCATGAGCCGGGAGTATGAGGTGCGACTGATTTTCTGTTTTGAGAAGAGCGGTGTGTTGATGAATGAAGCCGACGAACATTCCAAGATCAGTGAGATCAATCCTGAACTCTTCGAACAATTGAAATCCGATGGCATCGTATCGGGTGGCATGATTCCCAAGTTGTCGGATGGCTTTGCCGCCTTGCACCGTGGGGTAAAGGTGGTGGTCATTACCAATCCGGCCGGTATCTCGGAAGGACTTCGCGGAACCCGTCTGGTACTGGAATAATCCTATCTTCAGCCGGGGTGACCCTTAAATTGACCATGGATAGGAGATTGTTGAATCCGGCTATTTTTAAATAACCAAAAGATGAGCATGAAGCCTGAGTACCTGGAAGATTCCATTGAATTGCTGAAGGAGATGATTCGGATTCCATCGTTGAGCCGGGAGGAAAAGGCAGTTGCCGATCTTCTCGAGCAGCGGATGATTGAATGGGGTTATCGGCCCAGCCGGATGGGAAACAATTTGTGGATCAGGTCGGAAGATTGGCAAGAGGGAAAGCCGGTTGTTTTGCTCAACTCCCACATCGATACGGTCAAGCCTGCCAAGACTTGGAGTTATGACCCCTTCGGAGCCGTGGTGGAGGGTGATCGGTTGATCGGATTGGGCAGCAATGATGCAGGCGCTTCCGTGGTGTCGCTTTTCTGTGCCTTTCGTAATCTGACGAAAAAGGAACAACCCTATAACCTCATTTTTTGCGCCAGCGCAGAGGAGGAAATCTCAGGTATCCAGGGAATCTCTTCGATCCTCGAAGAATTTGGGCCATTGCAGTTGGCCGTTGTGGGAGAACCTACCGGGATGCAAATGGCGGTAGCGGAGAAGGGATTGATGGTGCTGGACATCGAAGCAAAAGGGCGGACGGGTCACGCAGCACGCAATGAAGGTGAAAATGCCATTTACAAGGCCATTCAGGATATCCGTATCCTTCAGGAACTCTCTTTTCCGATGGTCTCAGAGCAGTTGGGGCCTGTGAAAATTACGGTAACTCAGATTGAAGCCGGCACCCAGCACAATGTTGTGCCAGATTCCTGCCGATTTGTTGCGGATGTGCGAACCAATGAGTGTTATTCGAATGAGGCAGTTTATCAGATCATTGCCGATAAAATCGGATCGGAGGTCAAACCCCGCTCATTCCGGCTCAATTCCTCCGGTATTCCACTGGACCATCCGTTGGTGAAGCGGGGAATCTCCATGGGACTTACCCATTACGGCTCACCCACCACATCCGATCAGGCAGTCATTCCCTATACTTCCGTGAAAATGGGGCCGGGCGATTCTGCACGATCCCATACTGCCGATGAATACATTTTGATGGAGGAGATCAAGACGGGAGTGGCCCTCTACATCCAGTTGCTTGACCAGCTGTCGATGGAATAGGAGCTCCACCGACCCATCCGATCGGCGGGGGGTGCAGTGCTGGAAGAACAATCCAATCGTTCAGACCTCCGGATAATCCTCCTCTTCAATCGTTTCATCCTCAAAATCGGAGGGAGCAATGGCAAAATCTCCGCCACTGATCTTCGTCAGGTTTTCTGGGATCTTCTGAGCCTCCGGAACATAGGGAAAGACATCCACGATCGGACTCTCGGTGATACCCCCAATCTCAAAATCAGCCATCATCCCTTTCATGGCCTCAATCACCTGATCGTAAGCACTTTTGACGTTGTCTGAAAAGACCAGTACAAACTGGCTGATCCTTTTCTCCTTGCCACTCTCTTCATCGAAGGTGATGAAGGTGACCTTTGCCTTGTACCAACGATCGCCTATCTCGGCAGGAATGATCTCTGACAATTTGGTGCGGGCAATCCTTGAAACGGTAAATTCGCCCGTCACCATGGTGGCCAACTCCTTGTAGATACGTGTTTCTGCTTCGGTGAAGGAGACTGCATCCAGCAGGTAAGTTTCGCTTACTTTTTTCTCACGGCCATTTTCATCCATCTTGGAATATTTTGCCGTGCATTCAAACCAGGTATTCATTTGTTTCTTTTTTGATTGATTTCATTTACAGCAATCCGCCGCCGGTGTGTCCGGTTACGGATGCCTCCTTTCCATTGATACAAGTGAGGGTCATTCCATGTCCCATGCTCCGCGCTACTTCAGGGTAGCATCCAGTTTGTCCTTGATCAGCTTTCCCCAGATCAGGTATCCCTGGTGGTTGAGGTGCAGGTAGTCATCCCGGAAAAGATCGTTGTTGGGTTCTCCTTTTTCGTTGAGGTAACTTTTGGCCGTTTCGATGAAGTATAGATTTCGGTTTTTTGAACAATAATCCTTCAGCAGAACATTGGTCAGTTTGATGTTGGACCAATATTTCCAACGGCTTTGCGTGGGGGTGATTTCCACGAGATAAATCGGTTGTTTCTTGAACTTAACCCTCAGCGTTTTTACCATGCTTTTAAAATTGAGCAAGCTCTCTGTCGGTGCGAGGTCATTAGCAGATCCGGTGATGTCGTTGGCAACAAAGATCACGATGGCACGCAATTTATGCGGATAAGCGATCCGCTTCATATAATAGGCTACCGATGCTGAATTGGAGCCACCGAACCCCCTTTGAATGACAGGATAGGGCGCCATTTCCTTGCGAAGGGTCGTCCACAGGCGAATGCTGGAACTTCCCGTAAACAGGATGGAATTTTCGGGATATGTTTCTGTCTTGTTCAGACCATCGAATGCGGCAATCTCCTTTTCCCATTTGCCATCGTAATAACCTACCGTGGAGGGAGCTTTGCAACCGGTGAACCATATCGCTGCCAACAAAAGGGCAATGGACAGTCCGGTTTTGCCTGAAATCTTCTTCATCTGTTTCACAAATAGTGATTTAATCGGTTGATTGGAAAGGTGTTGTCTGAGGTGTGCCACTTCGATGACAGAAGGTCGGACAAGCGGAGACAAGCTCTTTTCCGGATGCTGAAAATAGTGAATTTATATCACTTCCCCGTATAAATCGAAGGCTTCTGCATCGGTAATTTTCACCTGACAGAAGGTCCCGATTTTGAGTCCTTGGCTCTGGATCAGTACCTCTCCGTCTACCTCAAAGGAGTCGAACTCCGTCCTTCCGACAAAATAGTCCTCCTCTTTTCTGTCGATGAGCACCTGGAATGTCTGGCCGATTTTTAATTGGTTGATCTCCTCTGCAATCTCCTGCTGGATGGCCATGATCTCGTCTGCCCGCGCCTGCTTCACCTCCATTGGAATATCGTCCTGGTAATGCTCACCCGAATAGGTGTCCTCCTCATGGGAGTAAGGAAACACACCCAACCTTTCGAAACGCATCTCGCGGACGAATCTTTTCAATTCCTCAAAATCCTCTTCCGTTTCTCCCGGATGGCCTACCAAAAGGGTGGTTCTTAAATGAATGCCGGGAACCTCCTCCCGGATTCTTTGAATCAGGGCGACCGTCTCATCCTTTGTGATGTGGCGACGCATCAGCTTGAGCATCCGGTCACTGCAATGTTGCAGGGCAATGTCCAGATAACGGGCCACGTGGTTGTTTTCACGCATCACCGGCAGGATATCAAAAGGAAAGCCAGCGGGATAGGCATAATGCAGTTTGATCCATTCGATACCGGGGATTTCCGACAAGGCCTGGATGAGTTGTGGCAACCGGTGTTCCTTGTAGAGGTCCATCCCGTAAAAGGAGAGATCCTGTGCGATGACCAGCAATTCCTTGACCCCTTTGGATGCCAGTTCACTTGCCTGGGCCACCAGCTGTTCCATGGGAATGGATTGGTGTTTTCCCGTCATTCGGGGAATGGCGCAATAGGAACAATGGCGGTTGCATCCCTCCGATATCTTCAGAAAGGCAAAATGGGGTGGAGTGGTTTGGTAACGTTGGTGGGAGAGACTCATCTTGTATTCGGCCTTTAGATCTTCCACCATCTTCCGGACCTGAAACTTTCCATAAAAACCGTCTACCTCAGGGATTTCACTGATTAAGTCGTCTTTGTATCGTTCTGTCAAACAACCAAAAACGAATATCTTATCGATCTTCCCTTGATTCTTGGCCTCTACAAATTCAAGGATGGACTGGATAGATTCCTCCTTTGCATCCAGGATGAAGCCACAGGTGTTGATGGCGACAATGCGGGCATCCTCGACGCCTCCGTCATGCACGACACCATATCCGTTTGCTGCCATTTGGGAAAGGAATAGTTCCGAATCGACCAGGTTTTTGGAGCAGCCCATTGTGACGACATTGATCCGTTTGGCCATAAAATTGGGGATTGAGAATGAATAAGAGGGCAGGAGCAGCATCTGCCATTCCATGGGAAGTGCACAAGAGACCGCTCGCAGTTTTGTTGACTAATCGATAAAATCCCGGCAAAGAGCTACTTGAAAAGGGAATCGACAAATTCACTTCGGTTGAAGATCTGCAGATCGTCCAATCCTTCCCCAACGCCAATGTATTTGACAGGGATTTTGAATTGGTCAGAGATGCCGATGACTACTCCACCCTTGGCTGTACCATCCAGTTTGGTAAGGGCCAGGGCCGTCACCTCTGTGGCGAGGGTGAACTGTTTGGCTTGTTCGAAGGCATTCTGTCCTGTCGAGCCATCCAGAACCAGCAAGACTTCATCTGGTACATTCGGATAGACCTTTTGCATCACCTTTCTAACCTTGGAGAGCTCGTTCATCAGGTTGATCTTGTTGTGGAGACGGCCCGCAGTGTCAATGATCACCACATCCGTTCCCGAAGCCTTTGCCGAGAGCAGGGTATCATAGGCCACGGATGCGGGATCCGATCCCATCTGCTGGCGAACAATCGGCACCCCTACTCTGTCGGCCCAGATTTGTAGTTGATCAATGGCTGCTGCGCGGAAGGTATCTGCAGCACCCAACATTACCGATTTTCCAGCGGCTTTGAATTGATGGGCGAGCTTGCCGATGGTGGTGGTCTTTCCGACCCCATTGACCCCTACCACGAGGATAACATAGGGTTGACCCGTTTTGGGCAAGTCGAAGTCTGATACATCCACCGTATTGTTTTCGGACAAAAGGGCCGCAATCTCCTGGCGCAGGATCTGATTCAACTCGCTAGTGCTGACATATTTGTCCCGAAGAACCCTGGCTTCGATTCTTTCGATGATCTTAAGTGTGGTAGCCACACCCACATCGGAAGAGATGAGCACCTCTTCCAGGTTGTCAAGCACCTCGTCATCCACCTTTGTCTTGCCAACGATCGCACGGGAAAGTTTGGAAAAAACACTTTCCTTCGTCTTTTCGAGTCCTTTGTCCAGACTCTCTTTCTTAGATTTGGTAAAACTGAATAATCCCATAATTTCCGATTTTTAGGTTGGATGGCGCGATCGGGTCTTTCGAATTTCTGGCCAGTAAAATAAAAAAAGAAAGCTCTCATCAATCCTGACGAAAGCTTACTTCAATATTTTTGACGGGTGAACTATTTCTTGGCAAAATATTCCTTCACCTGTTCGTTGGGAACGATCTCCTCAACAAATGTATAAGCACCGGTTTTCTCCGATTTTACCATTTTGATGACCTTGGAATAAGCTTTCCCGGCACCTTTCTGGAGTGATGCAACTACTTTCTTTGCCATAGCTCAATTATTTTATTTCGCGGTGTACTGTGACACGCTTCAAGATTGGATTGTATTTTTTCAACTCAAGACGTTCCGGAGTATTTTTCCGGTTCTTCTTTGTAATGTACCTGGATGTGCCGGGAAGGCCACTTGCCTTGTGTTCGGTGCATTCCAGAATTACCTGCAATCTGGCGCCTTTACCTTTCTTTGCCATTTCTTCTGGTTATTAAAAATTTTCAATGAAACCGTTTGCCTTGGCCTCTTTCAAGGTAACAAACAGTCCGTTCTTATTAATTGTTCTCAACCCGGCGGCTGATACATTCAGTTTGATCCAACGGTCTTCTTCCGGAAGATAAAACCTTTTGGCGAAGATGTTCACCATGAATTTCCTCTTGGTCTTGCGATTGGAGTGGGAGACATTATTCCCTGACATCGCTTTCTTACCTGTGATCTGACAAATTCTGGACATTATTGCTATTTTTTATACTTATGTCTCACTTTTTTAAACAGTGTGCAAAGTAACTACTTTTTGTTTGAATAATCAAACAATGTTGAATATTTTCTTGGTGTTAATTTCGTGCCTTAATTCTGCTGCTTTTTAGCTACTTTTGGCTAAGATCGCCGTATAAGAAGACGTGAAAAAGAACATTTCCTATTACCCTACCTTTTGGCAGGCAGTCAATCTGATTGTACTTTACACCTTTCTGCAATCTTTGATTGATTTCCCGCTTGCCCTTTATGATTACCAAAACGGAACAGACTGGTTACGCGAACCCTTGTTGAAAATGCCCGTTTTTCTGGCAACCACCTTTGTGATCTTATGGCTGGGTGTCCGTTTCTCCGGTCTCAAGTCATTCCAAATCTTTCCATTCAGGCGATTTCAACCCTTGATGGTGTTGGCCATCCTGCTCGCCCTGGTTCCCCTTCAGTTTTATATGAATCTGATTTCAGCCGGAATCGACAAGGCTTTACCCCCTCCCAGCTGGTTTTTGGAGCTCTTCAACAGAATCTTCCAATCGGATTACGGCATCTGGGGTGGAATCTTCCGCGTAGCTTTGCTGGCTCCTGTGGTAGAAGAGTTGATCTTTAGGGGAGTCATTTTTTCTGGTTTTTTGCGGAATTACCGACCCGGTTGGGCCATCTTCTTCTCTTCACTGTTGTTTGCGCTGTTTCACCTGAATCCCTGGCAACTTGGACCCACCTTTTTGTTGGGATTGTTGCTGGGACTGGTTCGCTGGCGCACAGGCTCCTTGCTGGCCTCTATTTTTACCCATGCCTTGCACAACAGCATGGTCTTCCTATCCGTGTACTACCAGCGTGTTTATGAGGATATGGAATGGCTGCGGACGAACGACCTGCCCAACCATTTTCTCAACCTGATGTTGCTGGGTTGCGGAATCCTTGCCATTCTCCATCTTACCCGGGAGCGGGAGGAAGCGGATTAACGGGGGATCGACGAGGCTTGCTTTCCCTCCTTTTGCCCTACTCAATTCCCGTGGAAAAATTTCCGGTTGATTTAAATTGTTCCCTGTTAGGCGTATATTTGGTGGTTAAGTGTCAGATGGCCGAATTTTGCAGAGAGTCTGAAAAGATCGGCAGGCGCTTTCCGCTACCTGATGCTGCCATCATTGAGGAATTTTTTGCAAATTGCCGACAGATCGGATGCGAAGGAATCTGATTGAGCAGATCCATACCTTATGAATTATTTGGCACATATCTATTTATCCGGGAACAATGACGGGATCAGAATTGGTAATTTCATCGGAGATTACGTGAAAGGAAACCGTTATCTCGAATATCCGGATCAAGTGGCCTTGGGAATCAAAATGCACCGGGCCATTGATGCTTTTACCGACGCTCATCCGCTGGTGAAGGAGAGCAACAAGTTGCTGCAACCGGGCATGGGTCGTTATGCAGGGATCGTGACAGATATTTTCTTTGATCACTTTCTGGCAGCAAACTTCAATGACTATTCCAACCAATCGCTGCGTCATTTTGCCAGGGAAGCCCATTCCCTTTTTCTTTCCCATTTCATGATGTTGCCGCTTCGGGTAAAGCAATTCCTGCCATTCCTGATTCAACACCGGCGTTTTGAATCCTATGCCGCAACAGAAAACCTGGTGAGTGTGCTGGAGATCATGTCCAAGAGGACCTCTTTGCCCGCCAATGGTCAATGGGCCGTGGATACCTTGCATGCGCATTACACCGAATTTGAGTCGCATTTCAAAAGCTTTTTTGAGGAGATGATTCTGTTTGCCGAGACGGAATATAAAGTGTATATTGACAAACCCAAAGCAATTGTCCTCTATGATTGAGATCCTTGAGTTAAGAACGCTGGATGACGTGGGACCGAGGCTGACCAGACGATATGCTGTCCTGCAAAGGTTGTTGGAAACGTTGAAACACAAAAACCTTCCAGAGGGTCTTGTGCTTCAGATCAACAAGGAGATTGAGATGGTCAATGGTTACGAAGGGATCGATGCGGCTCATCCTGCATTCGTTGCCAGAGCAGAAAAGCGCATTTGGCGTCTGCTCGAAAAAGAGGGGCGCCTCGTTCCAGTGGGCTACTATGCACAACTTTGGATGGGTCTTGGCATGGCTGTTTTTGGGGTTCCCATCGGTCTGGCACTCAGCCAGCCGCAAAACCATGCTGCTTACCTGCCCATCGGGATTGCGATCGGTCTATCCTTGGGTTTGTCCATCGGAGGCATCCTGGACCACAAGGCCCGGCGTGAAGGCCGTCAGTTGGATTTGAAACGAAAGTGCTGATTCGTCTTCAAGACTTCCCTTCGGATTTGTAGGGCAAAGTGATCATTTCCTGTTGCTTCAGAACCTTATAGACCGGATAGGGATTGTATCCTCCTCCCCATTGGGGAACAAGGTACTTGTCAAGGAAATTCCAGTAAAGCAATCCATCGTTGGAGAGGGGCTCCAGCAAGTACGTGACCAGGTTAGCCAACGGCTGGGCCGTTCTGACCACAAAAGTTCCGGCAGGGAAGGTCATTTTTGTCATCACGCCCTTTCCCTGTATGGAATTGACATAATGGCCCTGGTTCAATCTGACAGCTCCTTTGATATCTGCCACAACAAATTGCTCTACTTCCATGGATGTCTCTTTTTTCAACTGTTCAATTCGGATGCCATGGGTCCGGAGCAGGTCCAACACCTGTTGGTCTGGAACACTTATCAAATAGGCGTATGGAAAAGCGACATTTTTTACGGGATAATAATCAATGTAATAGGGTACATTGACGGTCAGTCTCCGATCTGTCCGGCGATAATTTTTCCTACCGTTGACCTCGCTCACCAATTCGGCTTCGTAAGTTTGAATCGTAGCCTTCTCCGCCACGGGTTGCACTTTATAGTCAACAGCAATGGAATCGCCCGCAGCCGGATGCTCACCCCGGGTCAGGCTCTTTTGATCGGCTTCAAGAATCAATTGACGGATCTCAACATCGTGCGACGCACCATACTCTGCCAACGAACGGATCAGATGATAACAGCCCCAAACCCTGGATTTGTAATCGGCATACACATAATTTTCATCCAAAATAGCCAACCGGTTGCGCAAACCCACATAATTGGTCATGTACCGGGGTTCAGCTGCATCGTAGATCCATCCCTTTTCCGGATGCAGCAGGTCGTCAAATTCACCGTAAAGGCAGTTCTCTGTTTTATAGGTTGTCCTCAGACGGTCAGACATCGACGGAACCATCTTGTCGCGCATGTAGTGAATCAGGCTGGGATCGCCATTGGGATTGACCATCCAGGTAAAGGTAACCGGCTCGATATGATAGGATCCGTCAGTGGTATGGCAATCCATGAAGACGGCCGGATCCCATTTGTTGAAGACGTTGGTGATGACTCCCCGGATTTCCGGTGATTCAGCCTTCATGGCATCCCGGTTGAGATCCAGAAACTGTCCATTGTAGCGAACGCCCACACCATTCACCGGACCATTCTGATAGGTGCGGTTGGCCGGACTGATTTTCTGGTTCCCATCGGCATTGAAAAGCGGACAAACGAGGAGCACCACATGTTTCAATATTTCGCTATCCTTTTCTCGGAGCAAATCGCGGACAAACATCAGGGATGCTTCCTTGCCTTCAACTTCACCGGCATGGATGTTGGCCTGCACATAGATGACCAACCTTTTGTCATGGCGCAGCGACTCGGGTGATTTGGGTAGCGGATTGCCAACAACGAGGAGGGGAATCTTCCTTCCTTCGGTGGAGGTGGCCAACGCTTCCACCCGAATGTATTTGGATTGGCGAGACATCTGTTGCACAAAATCCATCACTTCCTCGTAGTTGGCTGTGGATTTGTAATCTGATTTTTCTGCGACAGAGATAGGATTCACCTGTCCGAATCCGGCGAAACTCAAAGAGAGACTGAGACAACCGGCAAAAAACGTTTTCACGATCACTTTTTTCATGGGGAAGTTATGTCTTATTGTCCTTTTCGGACGGCCAATTTACGGAATATTTGTTTGAATACCGGCCAAAACCGTCGATACCCATCCCTCAATGGATGACATTCCGTCCTGATGGGTTCGATGTTGAAACGACAGGGCGAATAAAGAATGAAATCCCTCCATTGGATTAAACCTTTTGTCCTATTCTGATTCAAAGTAAAAATCAACAGTGCTCAAAACGATGGGGATGGAAAGAATTCCAAACAGGGAAGAGGCCCTTGAATTGCTGAAAAGATACAATGAACAAGAGAGCCTCATTCGTCACGGTCTGGCAGTCGAAGCCGTGATGCACCATTTTGCAGCCCAATGTGGTGAAGATATCGGGAAATGGAGCATCATCGGATTGTGTCATGATCTCGATTATAAGAAATACCCCGAGCAACATTGCACCATGACCCGCAGGATACTGGAGGAAGAACAATGGCCAGAACCTTACATCCGGGCCATTGAAAGTCATGGATGGGGGCTTTGTACAGATGTTGAGCCGCTCGAGTATCTTGAAAAGGTCCTCTTTGCAACCGATGAACTAACCGGATTGATTACTGCCTGTGTCTATGTGCGACCTTCCAAAAGTATTCTGGACCTGACGACAAAGTCGGTGATGAAGAAGTGGCATACGCGAGCTTTTGCAGCAGGTGCCAATCGGGATGTCATTGCCAAAGGTGCAGAAATGCTGGGACTATCCATCGAAGCCCTTGTGGAAGAGACCATTGTAGCCATGCAAAAAAGAGCCGAGGAGATCGGATTGAAGGGGGAAATGTAAGCTTTGGGAGATTTGATTTGTTTTAATTTACTGTAATACAATTCATTGAATAGCAGGGTGTGGCAACAAATCTCATTTTTTTCTCACTGCATTTTTGTTATCATTGAATGTTCACCACGAGTTCACTCACAAAATCAATAGAATTATGTTAAAACTTAGGAAAGTTGGGTTACTGATGCTTGCATTCCTGATTTTGTCGGCCGGATCGATTCGCGCCGATGAAGGGATGTGGCTGTTGCCGCTGATTCAGAAACTGAACAGCAAAAAGATGTCTGAGATCGGATTCAAGCTAACGGCCAAAGACATTTATGATATCAACCACACCAGTCTGAAGGACGCTGTGCTGAATTTTGGTGGCGGTTGTACGGCTGAGATCATTTCCAGTGAAGGGTTGGTCCTCACCAATCACCATTGTGGTTATGGTTCCATTCAGCGGTTGAGTACCTTCGAACACGATTATCTGGAGAATGGCTATTGGGCCATGAACAAGGACCAGGAGCTGCCGGCCAGGGGTTTGACGGTTACATTTTTGGATCACTTTGAAGATGTAACGAAGGCTGTCAATGATGCCATGGCAGCTGTCGCAGACCCAAAAGCCAAGGAGGATGCCTTGATGGATGTATCCGAGAAGCTTGCTGCCAAAGCAGTCGAAGGAAACAAATTCCTTAGGGCAAGGGTGGTGCCTTTCTTCGGCAACAACCAATATTTCCTTGTCGTATCCAAGACTTACAATGACATCCGTTTTGTCGGCGCACCTCCTGCATCCATTGGAAAATACGGTGGTGAAACCGACAACTGGATGTGGCCGCGTCATACAGGCGACTTCAGTATGTTCAGAATCTATGCCGACAAAGACAACAATCCGGCAGAGTACTCCAAGGACAACGTGCCTTACAAACCCAAAAAATTTCTGACCATCTCCCTCAAGGGAATCAACCAGAATGATCCGGCGATGATCATCGGCTATCCAGGCAGGACCAACCGTTTCATGACTTCCTATGAAGTAAGCGAAACCAGCGAAATCACCAATGCAGTGACCATCCTGGTAAGGAAAATCAAACAGGACATCATCCTGGCGGATATGGAAAAAGATCCGAAGGTCAGGTTGCAATATGCCAGCAAGTTTGCCGGTTCATCCAACTCGTACAAAAAGGCTGTTGGCATGAATGAGACTTTTGCCAAATTGAATGTCATGGAAAGAAGGGCAGCCGATGAGAAGTCCTTCAGTGAATGGGTTGCCGCCGATCCGGCCAGAGTAGCCAAATATGGCAATGCCCTGTCAGAAGTGAAGCGTGCCATCGAAGCAAGGGCCAAACTGGCCACCATCGCCAAATATTATCAAGAGGCCCTGAGTGCCATTGAACTGACTTCAGCCGCCCAACGCCTCGGACCACAGCCGGAAAGAGGTCAGGGAGAGGGCAGAGGCCCACGTGGTGGTGGAGCAGGTCCTGCAGGCAGAGGATTCTTCCAGATGTCACCGGCCGATTTCTACAAGGATTACAACGTCGCTACAGACATCAAAGTTGCCAAAGCGATGATCAAAGTTTTCAAGGAGAAGGTGCCGGCTGCCGATCTGCCCGAATTCTACAAGACCATTGACTCAAATTATCAGGGCAACATCGATGCTTTCGTCGATGCCATGTACAGCCAGTCTGCATTTGCTTCAGAAGAGAAATTCAAAGCAGCCCAGGCAGGCGATAAGAAGGCCTTGGAAAATGACATGGCCTATGTGGTTGGAAGGGAGATCACTTCAGC
>JAJTBP010000355.1 GCA_021286825.1 Marinilabiliales bacterium
ACCCATCTCACCAGCATGGAATATTTGGGTTGGTGGATCAGGCAGGGAGTACCCAGGCTACGCAGGATATCGGCAGCCTTTTTGGTTTGATCTGCTGTGTAATTGGAGAGGCCTGCATAAAGGGCTTTGCCTGAACGAACGGCCTGATCGAGGGCCATCATCGTCTCTTCAAGAGGCGTATCGGGATCGGGACGGTGGGAATAGAAAATGTCCACATAGTCTACCTGCATCCTTTTCAGGCTTTGATCAAGGCTGGCAAGCAGATATTTCCTGGATCCCCATTCGCCGTAAGGACCCGGCCACATCAGATATCCGGCCTTGGTGGAGAGGATCATCTCATCCCGATAAGGTTTGAAATCCTTTTGAAAAATCATGCCAAAATTTTCTTCCGCAGACCCCGGCGGCGGACCATAATTGTTGGCCAGATCAAAATGGGTCATCCCCTGGTCGAAGGCATATCTGAGCATCTCCCGGGAGGTCTCGAAATTGTCAACACCTCCGAAATTGTGCCATAGGCCCAGGGAGACAACGGGAAGTTTCAATCCACTTCTGCCACAGCGCCGATAAGCGCTTTTGTCGTTGTAACGGTCTGAATCTGCTCTGTAATCCATGATTTAATCGGTTTGAGAGGCTATAAAAGTAGTAAAATTGCCTTCCTGTTTTGTAGCAGCGCTCCCTGTTTCGGATAGAATTATTTATATATTTGTTTGCCCTAATGGGGTAAAAGCGCCAAATAGTAAACATAAACACTTAATTCAATGGAACAGAAGCAGACCAATTACAAATTAGGGATGACCTTCATTGCCGCGATATTCTTTATCTTCGGCTTTGCCACCACCTTTATCATCACGCTGAGTGCAAAGGTTAAAGGAATCTTCGGCCTTTCCGAATTCATGGCCCAATTCCTCACCGGAGCCTTTTTCTTCACCTATCCGGTACTTTCCATTCCCAGCGGACTCATCATCCGGAAAATTGGGTACAAGCTGGCAGTCATCGTTGGTTTGCTGCTGATGGCCCTGGGTAGCTTCCTGTTCTATCCTGCTGCCTCCATTCCGAGCTTCCCGCTCTTCCTTACCGCCACTTTTGTATTGGCCGCCGGTGTGGTATTCCTGCAGACAGCTGCCAATCCTTATGCAGCCGCCCTGGGTACTGAAGAATCTGCCTCGGGTCGCCTCAACCTGGTACAGGCTTTGAACTCCATCGCTACCATGATCGCCCCCTGGCTGATCTCTGTCGTGATCTTCAAGGGTGCCGGTGAGATGCTGGATGCTGCCGCCTCTGCAAAAACAGTACAGATGCCTTTCCTCTTCATGGGTGCCATCGTTTTAATCATTGCCATTGCCCTTTACGGCATGAAATTGCCTGAAATCGGCGGTTCTGCTCAAAATGGCAAGAGCGTATGGAAATACCCTCACGTCTTGATGGGTGCGCTGGGTATCTTCTTCTATGTAGGTGCCGAAGTAGGCATCGCTGCCTTGATGGTCAATTACCTGAAATCAATGGATGCAGGCCTGACCGATGACGTTGCCGCAAAATATGCCGCCATCTATTGGGGAGGCGCCATGATCGGCCGTCTTTTTGGTTCCATCATGCTCTCAGACATCAAATCCGCCTCTACCAAGTACCTCTATTTTGGTATCGTTTTGGTTTTGGCAGTCGTTTCCGGATCCTTCGTCACCGGTTGGGACTGGACCATCGGACTTACCTTCATGGGCATCGCCTTTGGTAACTTCCTGCTCATGCAGCTTGGCAAAGGCAAGGCAAGCCGTTCTTTGGCCGCCTTCGCCCTCATCGCCGCTGCCCTGACGCTGATCTCTTCCTTCACCTCCGGTTCCGTTGCCCTCTGGACCATCGTCTCCATTGGTATGTTCAACTCCATCATGTTCCCGAACATCTTCACCCTGGCGGTGAAAGACCTGGATCAAGGCGAATTGTCCACCGCATCCGGCATCATCAATACCCTGATTTGCGGTGGAGCCGTTATTCCGCTGGTGATGGGCAAGGTGGCCGACGTTTCCGGATATTCCATCGCCTTCATCGTACCGGCCCTTTGCTACCTTTACATCTTCTTCTTTGCCGTCAAGGGAAGCAAATTGCGCTAACCGATTAGAGAAAACCATATGAGACAAGTTGCCGTAGGCATTGACATCGGGGGCACCAATACTACTGTCGGGGTTGTCGACAGGGAGGGAAAGCTGCTCTATGAGAAAAGACCTCCCCTTCCCACCCCGCAGAAGAAGGAGAATCCCCATGGCAGGCCCGACTTGTCTGAGAAATTGTGTGAGGACTTTATGGACAGGCTGGCCGGGGAAGTCCGGCTGGCCATCTCCATAGTACAACAGACGCACCACGACCTCCAGGTAATGGGGATCGGCATCGGAGCCCCTTTTGCCAACTACTACACAGGCAAGATCGGGATCACGGCCAACCTTCCATTCGTGACGGAGATTCCGCTGGCGGAGATGATCCTCTCCCGACTGCCCGAAGCCAACATCGTGAAGATCACCAATGATGCCAATGCGGCTGCCCTTGGTGAACTGATCTATGGCGGCGGAACGGCCATGCGAAACTTCGTGATGATCACCCTGGGTACCGGCATTGGCAGCGGCGTTATCGTCGATGGCGACCTCGTCTACGGAGAAGAGGGATTTGCCGGTGAACTGGGCCACGTCACGGTGGTTCCCGGCGGCAGACACTGCGGTTGCGGCGGTATCGGCCACAGCGAGACCTACTGTTCAGCAACCGGCATCCGGAGGAGCGTCTTCGAAGTCCTCGCCCGTACCAACTACAGCGATAGCCCGCTGGCCAACATTGCCTTCAATGAGATGACGGCAAAAATGGTATTTGATGCGGCCGAACAAAATGATCCGGTGGCCCTGGAAGTTTTCGCTATGACCGGAGAATTGCTGGGCAGATGCCTGGCCGATACCGTCCACATCCTGGGACCCGAAGCCTTTTTCATCTTTGGAGGGGCTGCGGCTGCAGGGGAATATCTCCTCGG
>JAJTBP010000026.1 GCA_021286825.1 Marinilabiliales bacterium
CATGTGCATCAGGGCATCCTGCTTGTGCTCAGGGACATCACCGAATTGATCGATACGGTGAAGGAGCGAAACTATGCCGCCTCCAAATTGGATGCTGTCATTCATGCCATGCCTGATACCCTCTTCATTTTCAATCACGAGGGAATCCTGACCGACTTTTTTGCCCACAATGAGGACAAAATGTTCCTGAACCGGGAGGAAATCATCGGAGCTTCACTTTACCATCTCTTTGACAAGGAAGAGGCAGAAATACTGATGGAGACACTTGAACAATGTCTCAACTCCAACAAATTGATCACCCATCAGTACGCCATGAACTTCCCGGGCGAAATACGCCACTACGAATCCCGGGTGTCCCGATTGGATGATGCCCATGTATTGGCCATCATCCGGGATATTTCCGAGTCGGTCGACATGCGTTATGATTTGTTGTACCAGTCGGGGTTCAGGGAAATCCTGATGAATTTGGCATCCGGATTCATCCATGTCCAGGAAGATTCGGCAGACAGGGTGATATTTGATTCCCTGCGGCAGGTTGGAAAATACACCGACATTGAAACCTGCAGCCTTTTCAGGTATTACGACAACATGACGACCATCGTGATGACCCATGAATGGCACATGACAAACCCCGACTATGCCGGAACACTGCCACCGGTCTATTACGATGTCATCCCCGAATGGGCAGCATCTCACCAAAAAGGGGAGCTGATGAAGATTCAGAACCTGTCTGAATCTTTGTCCGCCAACAAGCTTTTGGCCACCATGGTTCCCGAAGGATCGGGTACCGTCCTCACCATTCCAATGATCTCACAGAAAAACTGTCTGGGGTTTCTCTTCCTTCATTGCTTGCACAGCAAACGGTCATGGAGTGATTCCGAAATCTCTTCACTAAAGATTTTTACAGGGATGTTGGCCAATCTATTGGAAAAGATTACCATTGAGAAATCCCTGGTTGAGGCACGTATCAAGGCCGAAGCAGGCAACCGCATGAAAACGGCTTTCATGAACAACATCTCCCATGAAATCCGTACACCTTTGAACGGAATCATTGGATTCGGAGAGATCATTGCCAACAACACCCTCTCCAATGAAGAAAAAAATCGGTTCCTCTCCGTTGTTCAGGAAAGCAGTGAAAGATTGATTAGCACCATTGATGATTATCTCGACATCTCACTGCTCGCGACCGGAAACCTGGAACCCAATTCACGTGTCATTGATCTGCCCCTGCTGCTGGAAGAGGTAACGGCTGAATTCCGGGATGCCTGCTCTCGAAAAGATCTGGATATCCACACCATGGTCTCGCCGCAGATCACTCGGACCAAACTGCATTCGGATCCGGATCTGATCCGCAAGGTGATGGGGCATCTGATCAGCAATGCCGTAAAATTTACACACAAAGGGTACATTCGGATCCTGCTGGAAGAAAACAACGGGACTTTCTCCATCATCGTTGAAGATACCGGCATCGGAATATCCGAGAGTGCCCAGCAAATCATCTTTGACTCCTTTACCCAGGAGGATTTCTCAGCCTCTCGCCTGTATGAAGGCAGCGGATTGGGATTGGCCATCGTTAAAGGAATTGTCACTTTGTTGCAAGGGAGCATCTCCCTGACTTCTACCCGTGGACAAGGTTCAAAATTCACCATCTGTTTTTCCGATCTGAAAGGCTATGACTTGCATAAAATCTGAAAGTCCCGGCTTTGGCTTGTCACAACGTATCTTTCCGATTGTTGGATAAAAATTTGCTGTATGGAAGACAAGAGCGGAAACGATATCTACAAAATTCTCTTTGAAAACTCGGTGGTGGGCATGTCCATCACTGCACTCTCGGGAGAATTAAGACCCAACAAGGCCTTCTGCGATATGCTGGGATATTCCATGGAAGAGATGACCGGACTGCCCTGGACCGTTTTTACCCATCCCCAAGACATCGAGTTCAACAAGATCGTATTGGATAGAATCATCAACGGCAACTTCAATTCTTTCCGATGGGATAAGCGTTACCTTCACAAGGATGGATCGATACTTTGGGTCGATATCCATACCTATCTGACCAAGGATCAGGATGGCAATCCGAACTACTTTTTCACTACGGTGATGGATGTCACCCGAAGGCAGAAGAGTGAAGCAGCACTTAATGAAAGCGAACAAAGATTCGGCACCCTGGTGCGGGAAATGAAAGATGGTGTTGCCATACTCGATCAGCAGGGCTACTTCAGCTATGCCAATCCGGCAGCCGAATCGATTCTGGAATGGAAGGACCGCCTCACGGGAAGGCATTTTAGGGAGATCTTCCTCAATCTACAGGATGAAAATCGCCCTTTGTTTGATGCGCTTTGCCAAATCAATGGCATCAATGACTTTGAATACACCCTCGAAAACAGGGAACAGGAAGAGAAAATATTGAACGTTACGCTGGTCCACCGGTGTAGGGAGAACCGCATTGTGGAAACCTTTCTGATGCTGCGGGACATCACGGACCAAAAAAAATCCGAAAAAGAGATCCGAATCAAGAACGAAAAGTTGGAGCAATCCAATCTCGAAAAGGACAGATTCTTCACGATTTTGGCCCATGATCTGAGAAGTCCGCTCAGCTCCTTCATCGGACTCACAGAAATTATGGCCGATGAACAAGGGGTTCTTCCTCGCGAAGATGTTCAAAGCATCTCCCGCTCTATGTTCCTTACGGCAACCGACCTGTTCCAATTGCTGGAGAACTTGCTGGAATGGTCTGTCCTCAGAAAGGGGATCGCAAACTACAATCCTGAACCGGTTAAACTACTGTCGGTTGTTCGTCAAGGGGCTGAATTTGTGAAGGAAGCGCTCCGGCAAAAGCAGATTGCCTTGACAATCGATATCGAACCAACCCTGCAGGTGGTCTGCGATCTGCGCATGACCGAGACCATTCTGCGCAATTTGATCTCAAATGCCATCAAATATACCCATCCGGGTGGATCGGTAACCGTCAGGGCTGCTCGTGAACAATCGGGAAATGTGGAAATCTCCGTCAAGGACTCCGGGATCGGAATGGATGAGCACATGTTGCAACAACTTTTCCATGTCAATGATAAAATCTGCAGAAAGGGAACCGCCGGTGAAGCGAGTGCAGGCCTTGGCCTCTCCATCTGTCGTGAACTCATCGAGTTGCAGGGAGGAAGAATCTGGGCTACGAGTCAGGTAGGCAATGGAAGTTCCTTCCACTTGCTCCTGCCCCATTTTTCCTCGCCAGAAACGATTCAGTGATAGAAAGGAATAGACAATAAACACGAATATCATACAATCAAAAGAATGGAACTTCCCAACATACTAGTGGTCGATGATTCAAAAGAGATGCTGGCCTACATGGAGGTGGTCCTAAAATCGGCGAAGGCCAACATCATTACAGCCAACTCCGGTATGAAGGCATTGAATCTGATCAAAGACAAGGAACTGGCACTTGCCATCGTCGATGTACAGATGCCGGAAATGAACGGCTACACCTTGGCTCTTAAAATCAATGAAAACCGAATCGGAGCCATTGTGCCCATCATTTTCCTCACAGCGGTTTATCAGGATCAGGTAGAAATACTGAAAGGATACCAATCCGGGGCAGTGGATTATATTTTCAAACCGGTCAACAGAGGGATTCTCATCAGCAAAATCAACGTCTTTCTGGAACTTTACAACCAGAAGTCCAGTCAGCCCGAAGATCTTATGCTGCTGAAGGAATTCGAGGAAAACCTCTCCAAATCCCGCGCCGAGTTGGCCGACAGTCAGTTTAAATTCAGAAGCTTCATCGAACATGCCCCCGATGGTGTTTTCATTATGGACCGTCATGGCCGTTATCTGGAAATGAACCAGGCAGTCAACACCATCACGGGTTATCAAAAAGAAGAGTTGATGCAACTGACGGTAAAGGATTTGGTGACGGATCGCAGCAAGGATAACTGGGAGACCTTTTCCAGAAAATTCCTGAATACAGGCACAGCCAATACGGAGATTTCCATTCGGCACAAGAATGGAAAAATTCGTTGGTGTACCCTGGATGGCGTAAAATTGGGCGATGATCAGTTCCTCTGTTTCAGTAAGGATATCACCCAGCACAAGGCGGCTGCCGATGCACTCATGAAATCGGAAGAAAAATACCGTACGCTGCTCAATGCTTCGCCCGAAGGAATCATCATTGTCGACATGAAAGGATTGATCACGGATGTTTCCGAGATCGGCATGGAGCTTTATGGTTGCGACAAGCCAGATGAACTGATCGGAAAGCATATCCTCCGTTTCCTGCCCTCCGATCTCTATCCCAAATTCCGCGAGATTTTTGTCAAAACACTGGAAGAAGGACTTGTCCAAAGCGCAGAACTCAAACTGAACAACAAAAACAAAGTGGCTTTCATCGCCGAGATCAGCACCACGTTGATCCAGGGCAAACAGGGAGAGTCCATCGCCTTCATGATTGTCATCCACGACATTACCCACAGGAAGAAGTTGGAGCGACAAATGATGCACAACGACAGAATGTCTACCCTGGGAGAAATGGCAACGGGTATTGCCCATGAAATCAATCAACCGCTCAACACCCTTTCCATCCTATTTGACAACATGCTGTTGGCTGCTTCCACGCAGGATTCCCTTCCCAAAAGCTACCTTGAAAAGAAGACGGAGAAAATCTACAACAACATCTTTCGGATCAAGAACATCATTGACCACGTCAGGGTCTTTTCCAGAAGCCAGGATGATACCATCTTCTCGCTTTTCGACCTGAACGAAAGCATTCGGAATGCCATTTCCATGATCTCTGAACAGTTTCTCAACAAACTGATCCAAATTGATTTGAAGCTGGATGAAGCACTCCCCTACGTCTATGGAAATACCTATCAGTTTGAACAGGTCATCCTCAATCTGCTGATCAATTCCAAAGATGCATTGGAAGAGCTGGAGACAAAAACCAAAAAACAATTGGAAAAGAAAATCAACATCAAGTCCTACATAGCTCATGATGTGATCGTTGCCGAGGTATCCGACAATGGCATCGGCATCAAATCCGAGGATCTCGAAAAAATCATGCTCCCGTTTTATACAACCAAGGAAGAAGGAAAAGGAACCGGACTTGGACTCTCCATCACCTTCGGAATCATCAAGGAGATGAATGGTGAGATTAATTTTAACAGCGAACACATGAAAGGCACAAAGGTTACCATCAAGTTGCCGGTAACCAGACAGTGATTTTTTTGACTTCTGAACATCGGCCTTGATCGTGATTTTTATATATTTACATCAAGTTTAACCAATAAGATCCCTTACAAAACCTTTCATTTCTGAATTTCGATGATCTCTTGTACCGGCGAAAGGCCAAATGAACCATCCGAATTCTGTGCAGGTTTTGCTGATTGATTAAATAAAGTCCCCGGAGATGGAAAAAGACAAGATACGGGTGTTGATTCTCGATGACGAGAAACACTTTACTGAAGAGCTGGCAGAATTTCTTGAACTATCAGGGCATCAGGTGTCTGAAGCAAATACCGTTGCTGATGGATTGTCAGTTCTCGCCAAAAATCCGATTGATCTGCTGATACTGGACATCCGGCTTCCCGGAAACAATGGTCTGGACGTGCTCAAAAGCGTCAAGGCGGATTATCCCTCGCTGGAGGTCATCATTGTCTCCGGTCACGGTGACATGGAGACGGTGATCAAAGCCATGCGCCTCGGGGCCTTTGATTACCTGCGCAAGCCTTTCAGACACATCGACATCCAGATTGCCATCGAAAGGACCCGTAAGTTTTTACTCCTGCAGCGGAGACTCACCATCGCAGAAGAACGCAATTCTCTGATTTCAAAAGCACTGGAAGACAAGATCAACAGAAAATTCATTGGCATTTCTTCCAAAATCCTGGCGGTTTATGAACAGGCACATCTGGCCTCCCAATATCCCGACACCAATGTATTGATCACAGGGGAGAGCGGTACCGGCAAGGAAAACATTGCCAGAATCATCCATTTTTCAGGGGACAGGCGCAACAAGATTTTTTGCGCTGTCAACAGCAGTTCCATCACCGATTCGCTCCTGGAGAGTGAATTTTTTGGACACAAAAAAGGATCGTTTACCGGCGCCATTACCGACAAGAAGGGCTTCTTTGAAATTGCGGACGAAGGAACGCTCTTTCTCGATGAAATTGCCGATATGCCGCTTAATCTGCAGGCAAAGTTGCTAAGAGCCATTGAGGAGAAGGTTTTCACCCGCGTCGGAGACACCCTTCCGCTCCATTCCGATTTCAGAATCATTTCAGCGACCAACTTTGATCTGGACCAGATGGTCAGTGACAAAAAATTCCGACTCGACCTGCTTCACCGGTTGAATACCCTTCACATACATATTCCGCCACTTCGCGAAAGAGTGGAAGACATTGAGCCGATCTTCAAGCAATTCCTGACAGAATTTTCTCAACGACTTGGGAAACCGATCCCAGAAGTTCCTGAGGAGGTCATGTCTTTATTGAATGAATATGCGTTCCCTGGAAACGTGCGAGAGTTGAGAAACATTACGGAACGGGCGATGATCTTTAGCAAAGGGGATCGACTGACCACACAGGACTTCCTGATCAAAAGCACCAGGACGGCCACTACGCCTGTTGCCAAGGAAACGCTCTCCACCGATGGCGAAGCCGATGTCATCCGTGAGAAACTGAAAGCCTGTAACTTCAACCAGACAGAGACTGCCAGTGCACTCGGAATCACACGTGACGCACTGATCCGCAAAATGAAAAAGTACAACATCTCCATTTCCAGAATTGGCTTGTAAACCTCGGCGTAAATCAATCAGGGCTTATTTGAAGGAGGGAAAGGTGTCCAGGAGGGTGGCTGCAACGGATGGCAAGCGATCCGGCCAGATTCATAAAGGACTTTGCTGCATTACGAATCCTTGCACGAAGAAATGCCCCGATTATCTGAAGGAACCGTTCTGTCTGGAATAAGACATGGAATGCATCTTGCCTGAATTTCTTCCCCTTGATTAGCCAACTTTTCTTGTTCGAAATTTTCATCCTTTCGGATTGCAGCAGGTGACCCCAAATCATTTGAAGCAATCGCTGCCTTCCCAGACTCAACCGAAAGGTCATTTTTGCCGAATGATGGCTGTCCTCTGCTCTTTAGACCTTACATAGAGCTATTTCACCTTCAGAACAATTGTGTCAAACAATCGGATTTTACCGCACATTTGTCCGCACACCTGTGCAGATAATCCGAATATTTCATTCGGCTTTCAATTAGATTATGTTCATCAAAAAAATTTTATCAAAAATTTTAATTTATTATATAACTGATTTAGTGCATTTTATAACACACATAAACAATTTGGCATACCGGAAATAATTTTTGGCACACCATTTGATGATACACTAACCGTAAGCAAAAACCGAGTAAAACAGGTGATATGGAAGAAATAGTACAGAAGTACATTTACTCACAACCAGACGGAGTCAAAATAGCAGAGATGGAGAAATCACTTCGTCAGAGTCGTCTGAGACTGGGTTATGTCACGAGAAAACTTCTGAATGAGGGTAAGGTTGTAAAAGTAGAAAACAAGTATTACCCGGCAGGAACGACCATTACGGACAAAGAATATAAATAAGGAAAGAAAAACAAATTAGAACAAAAACAATTATTTTAAAAAAAAAGATCATGAAAAAACTTGGAATTCTCTTCATCGCACTGGTTGGATTCGCAGCCAGCTCTTATGCACAATCTTCTGCTTCAGCTACTGCTACCAGTACTGCAACCATTGTAAAACCGCTTGCCCTTACAAACAACAGGGATCTGGCTTTTGGACGTATCGCCGTAACTGCCACCGGTACAGGTAATGTAACCATCGCAGCTGTTGACGCAGGAACAAGAGCAGTAGGTGGTGGTTCTACAGGAATTACACTTGCCAATGGATTGGCTTCTTCATCTGCCAGCTTCACAGTAACCGGAGAAGGAAATACTTCTTACTCCCTTACTTTCCCCGGCACAGCAACCTTATCTGATGGAACCCACAACATGACTGCAACTTTGGCTCTTGATGCAGCACACGGCGCCTCCAACACATTGGCCGCTGGTGGTACTGAAGATTTCTACATTGGTGGTTCTTTGGCCATCTCTGCTGGACAAGCCTCAGGTGACTATACCGGAACATTTAACGTGACCATCGCGTATAACTGATCTAGTCGCTGGAGTTAAAAAAAAAGGTAAAAACTTTCAGCCAGAAAGATTTTACCTTTTTTTTGTAGACAAAATAAAGGGTTGATTCAGGTTGAATTCGAAATTGAACGAACAAAATGTCCAAAGATAAAATGATACGATTGTTAGGCATTTTTCTGATTGGCTTGGTAGGTTTCCAGGTTTCGGTTCAAGGGCAAACAGTAGTTGCTACGGATAAAATCAGTGGATTGAACAGTGCCATTACAAATGTCTCCTGCGTCATTGTTACGCCCATCGGGATTACAAAGGTAAGGGATATGTTCTTTGGTTCCATTGTTTCAGGACAGGGTGGTGCGATCACGCTTTCACCCATCGACAACAACATTTCCAGCAGTGGCAGTGCGACGTTGTCCAACTCCTCCAGCTATTTTGCCTCTGCACTCTTTGAAATCAATGCCGGGATCAACAACATCACTTCAAAGGCCTATTCTGGTTACACCATTACTTTACCCAGGTTTGACATTGTGTTGACCAATGAATTTGGAAGGACCATGCGGGTGAGTAATTTCACCAGTCGTCCCTCTGCTCAGGAAATCGCAACACTCGACAACAACGGAACAGGTGTTCTAACGGTAGGTGCCACGCTTTATGTGGATCCCAATCAGGAAATCGGACATTATGTTTCTGTCACCCCATTCCCCGTGACAGTCAACTTTTATTGATTGCTTGAAACGAATATGGAAAGGAGGTCACTGCAAAGTGGTCTCTTTTTTGTTGAAGGAATAAAGATTCTACACAAGTAAGGTTGGATTCTCGTGAAATCGATTCGACTGAACTAAAAAAGTTTTGATGGAATCTTCAACCTTTTTCCTTTATATTTGTAATACACTATTGGAATTCGGTCTAACGAAAATTTCCAAATTTGAAAGAGCGGCCCAACATACTAATTGTGGATGACATTGCATCCAACCTGATCTACCTTAAAATCATCCTGAAAGGTATCGATGCCAATCTGATCGAGGCAGAATCGGGCTATGAAGCATTGGAAAAGATCAAAGGGTTAGACCTTTCGCTGGCCATTTTGGACGTACAGATGGCTGGAATGAATGGCTATGAACTAGCCATCCGGATCAATGAAAACAGGACCTCCAACAGTGTTCCAATCATATTTTTAACCGCAGCTTTCCCCAACAGCGACCAGATCCTGATCGGATATGAGTCGGGTGCGGTGGACTATATCATCAAACCCTTGAACCGGAAGGTGCTGATCAGCAAAGTCAACATCTTCCTGCAACTCTATCTTCAGAAACAGGTAATCGTTGAAAGCAGGGAAGAACTGCTTCGATCCGAAATCGAAATACAAAAGCACAAGGATCAGCTGGAGTTGCTTAACCATCATCTGATCAATGCGAGGGAAGATGAAAGAGCGGCCATTGCCCTGATGATTCATGATGAAATGGGACAGGCACTTACGGCTTTAAAAATCGATCTTGGTCTGATTCGACAACACATTTCCGGGAATGAGGCAATGGAGAAGATGGAAAAGATGGTTCAGACAACCAACGAAATCATCCGAAAAGTACAGCGAATCTCTTCCGAATTGCATCCCAAACTGCTTACGGACCTCGGGTTATCTGAAGCAACCGAGTGGTATTGCAGTGAACAGGCCGACCGGACAGGTCTCCAATTTGTGATGGATCTGGACAACATGATGAATGTGGATTTCAATAGGGATCTGGCCATGTTTCGAATCTTACAGGAGGCTGTGACCAACATCATCCGTCATGCACATGCCTCCATTGTACACATTACGCTTCAATCCTCCGAAACAGAGACCTATATGGAAATCTGTGACAACGGGATTGGATTCGATCCTGAAATTGCCAGGAATTCCACTTCCCTGGGCCTCTTCGGAATGATCGAAAGGGCCAGGCAGTGCAAGGGTACTCTGACCTTTGAAAACAACCATCCCAGCGGGACGATCATACGGGTTTCATTGCCTCATAAAAACCAATAATATGCGGATCTTGATAGCAGACGACCATGCAATTGTGAGGGAGGGTGTCAAACTAATCGTGAAGACATTGCCGGAAGTCAAGCAAATTGATGAAGCTTCCGATGGAAAAGAGGCCCTGTCCAAACTGACCAAAAACAAATACGACCTGGCCATTTTGGATATATCCATGCCTGAGATTTCCGGGCTGGATCTTTTGCAACAACTCAAGTTCCAGGATATTCCAACCCGGGTCCTGATACTCAGTTTTCATCCTCAGGAGCAATATGCCGTAAGGGCTTTTAAACTGGGAGCATCCGGCTACCTATCGAAAGACAGTGCCTTCGAAGAACTTGCCACAGCCATCCGAAAAATTGCTGCAGGTGGTAAGTACGTTTCGGCAGCATTCGCAGAGAAGTTGCTGTTCAATGAAGTCAGTTCAGTCAATCAACAATTGCACGAATCCCTATCGGAAAGAGAATTTCAGGTCATGATTCTGTTGGCCAAGGGAAAATCGGTCACAGAAATAGCCAATGAAATCTTCATTTCGGACAAAACGGTGGCTACCTATCGAACCAGGATCATGGAAAAAATGCAAATGAAAAAAAATGCTGAACTAACGATCTATGCCCTCCGTAATAAATTGATTGAGTGAACGCATACAAAAAATAAATAAAAAAGTAATCCTGCTAATTTGGACTATCATTTGAAATAGCATCATGCAAGTATAACCGTTCTTTATCCAAACGAATCGAACAGATAGCAAATCCTATTGGTTTGATGTTGAGGAATTTGAATTTTTTGCTTGAATTGATCCCAATTTTCGTTTTAACAATAAAAAATATATATATTTGTTCCAAATGTGGCAATTCCCTTATAAAGCGGATGATTCCGTATAATGCTTTCTACTATGCCAAAAATGAAATTCTTGAGTAAGCTTTATTTGATCTTATCGGTATGGTTTGTACTGGTTGGTTTACTCAACTCCGAAGTTCGTGCCCAAGGTGACCTTTTGGTATTTCCTAAACGCATTGTTTTTGAGGGTTCGACCAAAACCAATGAACTTAACATTGCCAATACAGGCAAAGATACTGCACGGTACAACATCTCATTTGTTCAATACCGCATGAATGAAGACGGTTCCTTTACGGAGATCAAAGCGCCTGACGAAGGTCAGAATTTTGCGGATAAAAACCTTCGGTACTATCCCCGCACTTTGATTTTAGGACCCAATGAATCTCAAGTAATCAAAGTCCAGCTTACAAAAGCGGAAACCCTGGCACCCGGTGAATATAGATCCCATTTCTATTTTAGAGCCATTCCGAATGCCAAGCCACTGGGTGAAGAGAAACAAGCCGGTGACACAGCCTCCGTGGCAGTGCGGCTCATCCCGATCTTTGGAATTACCATCCCTGCCATCATCCGTGTAGGACCTTCCACAACACAGGTGAGCCTTTCGGATTTGAACTTTGCCATGAGAAATGATACGGTACCACAGTTGGCATTGAAGTTCAACAGAACTGGCAACATGTCTGTTTATGGGGAGTTGAGTGTGAGCTTTATCAGTGAATCCGGCACAAAAACTCCTGTTGGAAAAGCATCTGGAATTGCCGTGTATACACCCAATTCTGCCAGAAGATTTGTTTTGAATCTTGACAGAAAATCAGGCATCAAATATACCAAGGGAACACTGCACGTCGAGTATGCCTCACCAAGTGATGTAAAACCCGTCAAATTTGCAGAAGCCGATTTGGTCCTCAAGTGATGGCCAGGAAATGGAAAGCAATGAAAAACCTCCCCGGTAACGGAGAGGTTTTTTTTTTGCCTGATGGAGTAGCATAAACATGGGCAATCAAAAGAATTCTTGCCATTCTGTCTCCATTTCCCAAACAGCACCTTTGAAACCATCCTTCACCCGAACACTTCATCTGATTTTTTATGATGCCCCCGTTTCACCATTTTCAAAGAAGATATCTTCCATTGACCGCACAGTCGTTCGCACCTTTGTAGGTTTTACAGGCGGAAATGAGATTTCGTCCCTTACCATCCGTATTCATTTTTGATGTTTTACAACAAAAAACAAGGGGTAACCTACGGATTTCCAAAATTGCGATCCAACGTAAAACTTTTACCATCCTGTATGCCAATTAACTACAGCGGTTATTCATTAGATACTTACGACAAACTTCCAAACTACATATCTCTGCAAAAATTATTGTATCATCCATGGCACAATAATTGATATAATAGTAACAAGGTGTCTTGCATCCATTGTTTTAAAGGATTTTTGTGGCTTTTGGGTTGCTATTTCAATTGAAAAGTCAAGGTTCTTTTTATCTGACCACAAGCTTCCGCAGAAGTTCTTCCCTATCCGTTCAATCAATCGTTGGGATGAGGATGGGAAATTGTCAGATACAATCCATTGGAAACATACCGCATCTAGTTTGGCTGAATCTTTGGATGTTAAGGTTTTTAAGTTGCTGTCGATCTATTTAACAATATGTTTATATGGTATTCTTTCATTCAGAACACCTTAGGCAAACAGTAGCGGAAACCATTGAAAACACTGATAAAAACTTTTTGAATGTTATTTATCATAAACATTCACAAAGATCACAGCTTCGAATGTAGCTCTGAATTTTTATAAGAATGATCAATCATCGGATTCATTTGATATTGAAAAAGTGTTCAACGGTAACTCAGAATGCCGTTTCGTTCCGGAATTCAGAAGCGAGAACTCCTGCCTTTGTTCCAAGGAAGAAGTTCTTGCTCTTATCACTCTCTTTTGTCGCCATATTTCAGCTGCTCTCCTTACAGCCTCTTTGGGCTGTCACCAAAACGGCTTCGGCTACAGGCAACTGGAGTAATACCAATACATGGGGTGGTTCAGCCATTCCCACTGCTGCAGATGATGTGGTAATCAATGCAGGGGTTACAGTTACCAACAATCTTTCAGCTGTTTGCACCAACCTGACCATCAATGGTACCCTTACCAATTCCGGGACCAATACAATTACCCTCTCCGGCAACTGGGTGAACAACGGGACCTTCAACGCTGCTACCGGTACCGTTGCATTCAATGGGACAGCCAAAACACTGGGTGGTACATCCACCACCAGCTTCAACAACCTGACTTTGGGAACAGGCTCCGGACAAAGCTATTCATTGGCAAACCAAGAGACCGTAAATGGCCTGCTCAGTCTTCAAAACAATTCACTGCTCACGATCGGAAGTTACAACCTGATCGTGGGTACCTCTGGAACCATTACAGGAAACTTCTGGGCAGGATGCATGATCGTCGCGGATGGCACAGGTCAGCTGCAAAAGATGATCAACGTCAACGGTTCCTTTGTTTTTCCCATTGGCGACGTTACAAATGGAGCGGATTATTCACCGATTACACTCAACTTCACCTCAGGCACCTATGCCGGTGGAGCATGGGTCGGGGTGAATGTCCGTAACGTAAAACATCCACAAAATGCAAGTCCCAGCAATTATCTGAAGCGATATTGGTCGGTCAGTCAATCCGGCATTTCGGCTTTTTCCTGCAATGTATCCGGCACATATGTCTACGGTTCTGATGTTGTGGGTTACGAATATCTCATGAACAATGTGGAATATACCGGCGCATCCTGGCAAAACTTCGGATCGTTGTCGGGTGGAAACGTCACTGCCAACAATGTTACGGTGATGGGTGATTTCACAGCCATGGGATTGCCAAGCTTTACCACTGGGTCGGCCCTCTCTGCATTCACCTATGTGCATGGAGCCGGTCCGTCGCTTGTTCAATCTTTTTATGTCAATGGGAGCAATTTACAATCGGATTTGATCGTTACCCCACCAACTGACTTTGAAGTATCCTTGGCTTCCGGATCCGGTTATCAATCCACACCTTTGACCCTGACCCAAACGGGTGGTGTCATCAACAATGTCCCGGTTTATGTTCGGTTAAAAGCCGGATTGGCTACGGGTAGTTATTCCAATGAGAACCTTGCCTGCAGTACAACTGGTGCAGCAACTGTCAATGTAACAGCATCCGGTACGGTTACCGATCCAACCTATTGCACCTGTGTTGGGGACAACTCCATCTACAGCCTGACGCGCGTCAAACTCAATACCCTCGACAACAACACGGCCAAGCCGGGTCCCTACAGTGATTATACTGCCCTATCGACCAACCTCTATCTGGGCAACAGCTATGCTTTTACGGCCAACATCAATACCAGTGGTGGAAACATCGTCTATGCTGCCGTATACATCGACTGGAATTACGACGGAGACTTCAATGATGCCGGAGAAAGCTACAATCTGGGTTCTTCGACAGTGGCCGGAATCACCTCCTTGTCACCCCTCTCCATCACCGTTCCGGTTAATGCGTCTTTGGGAACGACCAGAATGAGAGTCGCCAGCAATTACTACAATCCGGTTTACGGACCTTGCAGCAACGAAAATGGCGAGGTAGAAGATTATACGCTGAACATCCTGTCTCCTGCCATCTCCGTCTCAACAGCCTCGCTTAGCGGATTTAGCTATGTCTCAGGATCCGGGCCTTCTGCCAATCAGTCTTTCAACGTGAGCGGAGCAGGCATAGCAAGCGCCATAACGGTGACACCGCCCACTGACTTTGAAATCAGTGCGTCGGCCGGTGGGCCCTATCAATCCACTGCTTTGTCAATCAATGCTGCGGGTGGTGTCGTGAGTAATGTCCCCATTTATGTCCGGTTAAAAGCCGGACTGGCAGCAGGCAGTTACAGCCTGGAGAACCTATCGCTGGCATCCACGGCTGCGACCACACAAAATGTTACCCTTTCGGGAAGTGTAACCATCCCCAAAACCTATTATTCCATTGCATCGGGTGATTGGTTGACCAACACTACCTGGTCTTACACATCCGGCGGGGCTGCCGTTCCGGTTGGCAACTATCCGGTTGCCGGAGATCTTGTCAACATCGCAAATGGACATACCCTAACAGTCTCGTCTTCAGGCGCATGCGGTTCGCTCACTTTTACGGGAGCGAATGGTACTTTGAGTATCAATGCGGGAGTGACATTGGCAGTGGCTGGAGCTGTCACCCTCAATTCTTGCAATACGACGAGTGGTTACAGCACGGCTTGTACAATTACGGGCCAGGGCACACTCACCAGTGGTTCTGTCCAGGTAGGTACAGACTTCGGTGTTACCGTAAATGGAACCTATCCTACCACGGTCACCTCGACCATTGCACAATGGAACATCAGTGGCAACCTGAATCTTTCCAGCTTTGTTGGAACGACCACTGCGCGGATAATCAATTCCG
This sequence comes from Marinilabiliales bacterium, assembly GCA_021286825.1. Classification (GTDB taxonomy): domain Bacteria; phylum Bacteroidota; class Bacteroidia; order Bacteroidales; family Prolixibacteraceae; genus CAINVV01. The sequence goes on from JAJTBP010000026.1 coordinate 15,450, forward strand.
TATTCAACTTTGGAAGTGGAACCATCAACCTGGATGGTGCCCTCACCACGACCAATGAAAATGGGGTGAACACGACGACCTTTGCCATGAATACCGGTTCACAGTCCGGCAACCTTGCGCTAAGCAATGCAACCCCACTCTCCATAGCCGGTACTGGTACAACCACCTTGAATTTCAACGGTAACACCTCCCTCGTCAACTACGACGGAACGGCACAGGCAGTTTACGGAACATCCTATCATGACCTGACGCTGAGCGGATCCGGAACAAAGACGCTGGGGGCAGCGCTTACCACCAACGGTGCTTTGACACTGGGATCTGGTGTGACGTTGTCGATCGGTGCCAATTCCATGACCCTCTACGGGGATCTCCTCAACAATGGCGGAACGACAACCGGTTCCGGAGCAGTCGTTTTGACAGGGACGGCCAATCAAAGCATTGGTGCCTTCTCTACTACCGGAACCGTATCGATGACCAAGACAGGCGGCACGGCTACCTTGACGGGCAATATCGCCGGTGGAGCATTGACAACCAACGGATTGGGTGGAACATTGCATTTGGGTTCCAATCTTTCGCATATTTTTACCGGAACGTGGACACGTACCAATGGCACACTAAATGGCGGTACCAGCATCCTGTCGATCAGTTCCATTACCAATGCCACCGGCACCTTTACTGCTGCAAACGGCACCATCGACTTTACCGGCACTACAACAGTTCCCCTCCTCAACTATTACAACCTAAGCTTTTCAGGTGTTACAACCAAAACCATAGCAACGGGCGTCACCCTTCCAATTGCCAACAACTGGATTGTGAACAGTCCGGTGACAATGACCACAACGGCAGGTGCCAATGTAGCTGGTTCCATCTCAGGAACGGGCAACATCACGGTTGGATCTGGAACCCTTACGATCGGTGGAGATTTTTCCAACAGCGGCAGCTTTACATGGGGCACCGGGACAGTGAATTACAATGGAGTGAATCAACAGGTCAAATCAACCACCTACAATAACCTGATCAGTTCTGGAGGCGGTATCAAGACACTCGCCGTCAATGTGACAGTGAATCTGACGACAACCCTGACCTCTGGTGTCCTGGAATTGGGTAACTACAACCTGACCATCGCTGCTACCACGAGTCTGGCCATAACCGGCTCCACCTTCGGTTCCACCAACATGATTGGCACCAATGGTACCGGTTATCTGATCCGTACTACGGCAAACGGCATCAACAACTATACCTTTCCCATTGGATCCTCAGGCTATTATTCTCCCTTTTCCACCACCTCTGTCACAGGATCCTTCGGGACCATCAGTGCCCGAGCGGTTTCCAGCGCAGCTTTGGGAGCAGGATTCATCACAAAATACTGGGACCTGCTGACCAACACCGCAGGCAAAACCATCACGGCTACCTTTGCATTTGATCCGGCAGAAGGAAGCAATCCTTTTGAAGTTTGGTACAAGGCCGGTGCAGCAGCGTGGCAAACTCCGCCCCCTGCCGGCACAGCTTCTTTTGCCACCAATTCCATGACCATCACAGGGTTAACGAGTCTTGCCCTGACCAGCACCTGGTGGTCGGCTGGGGTCAGACAACAATATTATGCATACAAAACCGGGTCATGGAATGATCCAACCACCTGGACCTCAGATCCCAGCGGCACAACACAAGTGGGTACCACCGTTCCAGGATACAACGATGTCGTGGAAATTCTATCCGGAAAAACGGTTACCTTACCTGCCAACATTACCTTCGGGTCAATGGATCTTACCCTTGATGAGGGCGGAGTGCTGGATATGTCCACTTACCAGTTTTCCGCCGGACTGAAAAGCTTGTCAGGTCAGGGAACGCTCAAACTATCCTCTGCCTCCTTCCCAACGGTGACCACCAACAATTTTGTCCTGACCGGGGGCGGTACGACCGAATACAACCTTGGAATCAACTTGCCAACGGCCCAAACCCAATACAACCATCTGACAATAAACGCACCAAGCCAAAGCGTGGTGCAGACCTCCAATCTTGTTCTGAATGGCAATCTTTCAGTCAAGAATGGAACTTTTCAATTGAATGATGCCACCAGCAGGCGCTTGTGGTTGACTGTCAACGGTGATCTTACTGTCGATGTCGGAGGATCCTTCAAAGTAGGCACTGGCGTAACCAATACCACCATCGATCCATCGGCTATCAACGGTGGAACTGCGCCATTCCTTACCTACTATGATGGTCAGTCACACAGGATTGTATTGAATGGAAACCTGACCAACAATGGTATCGTCCGGTTTACCAACCTGCTCAATCCCGTCTTCAACGCCTTCCCACCCACTACTCTGGGTGCCACCTCCGGATTTGCCACGGTCTATTTTCAGGGAGCATCCGACAACACCGTCTATTGTAACGGAACTACGGATTTTTACAATCTGGTCATCGACAAAGGAATTGATCAGACCTTCAAATTGACTGTCTATTCCTCCTCGTCGGCCTATTCCAACTTCAGACTATTTGGTGCAAATACAGCCATTGGAACTGATGCGACCGCCAATCCCGGAATCAGAAAAGCCTTGTGGATTCGTACCGGAACACTGGTTTTGCAGGGACTGGTTGTCATACCCTCCCTCACTGAAGGTGCCACAGCAGGTAGTCCCAATTCGGACTATTTCATTCCGGCGAACGGGGCATTGGTGTTGGACGGAATCGATGTAGTGGTCCAGACCACTGCGGATGATTACCGGGAGATCAATGCCGCCTATGGTACAACACTCGCTTCCAATGCAGCTGCAGGGATCGCATTTGGTGGCACCGGGAGTGCACTGGATCTCTATGGTTTGTTGCAGATCAATCTGGGATTCCTTTCGACCAAGGAGTCGGCCGGGATCTTGACCAGCAGCACTTCGCCGGGAGCACTAGTCATCAACAACGGAACACTGGACACCAAACAGTTTCTTGCCCAAACCGGAGCCGCCTCGTTCCAGCAAAACGGCGGACTCTTTCTGCTTAGGGGCAGATTTCAACGAACACCCTCCAGCTACACGAGTGCGTTGGATCTTGCCAATGCACCCTTGAATACAGCCAGGAGCAACGACGCCATTCTGACCTCCACAGCCGGGACATTCAACCTGAATACGACCAACAACGTTTTCAACATGACGGGTGGAACACTCCGAATCTTTGACGTTTGTTCCGCTGCCTCCCCTGCCTATGCCTTACAGGTCAATTCGTCTGTTAACAACATCAATGTATCCGGAGGAACCATTGAATTTGCACCGACTGCTGGAACTGGCGGAAGTGCGGATGTGGCCATCCATTTGTGTTCCATCAATGGACCCCTGAGCAATGTTACCGTCAACAGAGCAAGCAGCACAACCGCAGTTCAATTAAGCAATGCGCTGGTGGTACAAAAAGATCTGAATCTGCTGTCTGGTATGTTGAATGCCAACAATCAAGACATCACCATTGGTGGCAATTTCACCCTTTCATCCGGAACCACCTATACCTCCGGAACCAATACCACTGCATTCAACGGATCGGATGATCAATTATT
>JAJTBP010000027.1 GCA_021286825.1 Marinilabiliales bacterium
CTCCCTCCCCCGCGATGATCCCGGATGCCGTATTTCATATCATAGGTGTAATCGGCATGAGAAGGTCTGTACAACTCCTGCAAGTTGGAATAATCAGCAGATTGATGATCTTTGTTCCTGACAATGAATCCGATGGGTGTTCCAGTTGTCACACCCTCAAAAAGACCGGACAAAAACTCTACCTGGTCCGACTCCTGACGCGGAGTGGTGAGATGCGACTGACCTGGTTTTCTTCTGTCCAGATCATGCTGTATCAAGGCGAGATCGAGTTTGATCCCTGCCGGACAGCCATCAATCACACCACCTATGGCAGCACCATGTGATTCACCATAAGAAGTAAGTCTGAAGAGGTTTCCAAAACTGTTCAAAATTCAAATTTTTGGTTTTGCTAAAATTATTAACTTTTCGGCAGCTATGCACGATAATTGACCGGAATATCTGATACAAAAAAAGAGACCCGGCAAATTTCTTGCCGGGTCTCTTTTTAGTAATTTGATCAAATTAATTGCAACCGCAACCACTTCCGCAGCCGCCGTCACCGCAATCACCACTGTCACAGCCACTGCCGCAGCTACTGCCACATCCGCATCCGCCAGTCTGGTAAGCTGCATTCAGCTCATCCTGTGTAGCTTCCCTAACTTCCAGAATCGTTCCGGTAAAATGAAGATCTTCGCCTGCAAGCGGGTGGTTGAAATCCATCGTAACGGTTTCTCCTTCCACCGATACTACAATTCCGTCCATCCTTTGACCGTTAGAGGACATCATCGGAATGCTGTTGCCGGGTGTCAGCATGCCTTCTTCTACTTTGCCATCTACTTTAAAGATATCCAAAGGCAATTCAACGACTGCTTCGTTGTTGATTTCACCATATCCACTGGCTGCAGGGATAAAGATTTCAAAATTGTCGCCGCTTTTTTTACCAACCAGTTGCTCTTCGAAAGCCGGAATCATCAATCCGGCACCGTGAAGAAAAAACAACGGATTGGATTCGGTGGCTGACTCAAAAATTTCTCCCTCTTTCCCATCTAACCTAAGATCATAGGTCAGGGTAACCATACTATCCTTTGATACTGTCAACATCTCAAATCTGTTTTAAAAAATTAATTTGCAAAGAAACAGTATATTTTCTTTGTCTGTTAGATTCTTACGACAATTAATTGAAAAAGTTCCCTGCCGGGGATGCGAAATGGAGTCAACTTTTGCTATACCGGTCAGTTGGGCAATTCATACTTAAAATTGTCTATACAAACGTAACATGGGGTATTGATGCCATATGTGCCCTTATCCGATGAATCAAATGTAAAGGAGATGCTGTGAACCTTGCCCAAGTTGCTCAAATCAGTCTCCGTCCATTTGGAAAGGATGTAGTCTGCTGAAGCATTGGCAGAGCGGAAATCTGCAAGATAGATCTCTTTGGAACCGGTGATCAAACCATTCAAGTCATATCCGGTAATGGTAACCTTAAACCAATCCGCATCGGTGCCGCTACTCCCGCCGAACTTCTTGCAAAAAGCATCACCGTTCTTCATTGACAAAGCCGAATAGGTCGCATTGCATATTTCGACGGATCGCAACTGGTAAACTTGATTGTCCTTGAAACTTGCCTCAATCATTTGATCATATGGGGGATAAAATAGGGCAAATTTGTTTTGCTTGTTGTTTGCATCATAGACACTGAATTCATTGGTGTAACCGGCAGTGGTTACATCACTCTTCTGGCTGCAGGAGAACCCGGACCAGGTGAGCCAGGATGGGTTAAAAGTGTTTGGAAATTCCATGTTCCCGGAGACAAATGCACCGGTTCCATCCGATCCATTCCAGTAACCCTTGCCTGTCAGGTTTACCGATTCAAAGTCGATTGTTACAACGGGTGCAGTGGAATCCTCCTTTGAACAGGAGGTGTTCAGTAAAGCAAGGCACAATGCAAACAGCATGCCTGTTGAGCGTTTTCTCATGGCTTAAAAAATCAGAAAGTGAAAAAAATGGAATAAAATAAACTGCAAATCAGCCGTTATTCCCGATGGTCTAATTTACAGAAACCGGCAGGTCTTCTGGCTCGCCCGGTGATCTGAGCCTTCCCGTCACAACGACAGTGGCATGGATTCAGACACCTTTTGGTGGGCTTACAGCTGCGGGTACAGCTCCGGCATTTCACCGGATTCCCTATTTGATTCATCTTTCCGAATTGTTGGATCAATGAAACCTGGTTTCAAAACAAAAATAGTGTTTCCAGTCGTAACTTTCTTCAATTACCGATTATTTTTGTTACCCATTAGCAGGCTTCCTCATCTGGATCAAATTTTATACATTTAATTGCCAAAAGGTAAAGACCAACATGTCTACAGAAGAAATCCGAAAAAAAATTGAAAATCTCAGACGGGAAATAGAATTACACAATCAGAATTATTACCGGTTCAATGCCCCTACCCTTTCTGATTTTGAGTATGATCTCCTGGTTCAGGATCTTACCGCACTGGAAAATAAATATCCGCAGTTCCATGATCCCAATTCCCCAACCCTTCGTGTGGGAAGTGATCTTTCTCAAGAGTTCAAACAGGTAGTCCATCAATACCCCATGCTTTCGCTGTCGAATAGTTACAGTGAAACGGAAGTATCGGACTTTGTGCAACGTGTTGAAAAACTGGCAGGTGTTCTGCCGGAATATGTATGTGAACTGAAATTGGACGGAACCAGTATCAGCCTGATCTATGAAAACGGATCCTTTGTCAGGGCAGTGACCCGTGGTGATGGTGAAAAAGGAGACGATGTGACGGCCAATGTCCGAACCATTCGAACCATTCCTTTGCGGCTCAAAGGACATTTCCCCGATCGCCTTGAGATCAGAGGTGAGATCGTTATGCCCTTTAATGTATTTGATGCGCTGAATGCGGAGCGAGCCCAAAACGGAGAACCCCTATTTGCCAATCCGCGCAATGCAGCTTCAGGAACGCTAAAAATGCTGAATCCCGCCATCGTGGCTTCCAGGAGATTGGATGCCTACTTCTATTATTTACCCGGACCGGGCATGCCAGTGGATGGTCATTTTGAATTGTTGGAAATGGCTGCCGAATGGGGATTTCAGATCTCTCCGCATGCCAGAAAATGCAAGGACCTAGCCGAAATTCTCCAATTTCTGGAGCATTGGAATCGGGAAAGAGCCACCTTACCTTTTGCTACGGATGGAGTAGTCATCAAAGTGAATTCCAAAAGATTGCAAGAAGAACTGGGATACACGGCCAAAAGTCCCAGATGGGCCATTGCCTATAAATTCAAGGCAGAAAGGGTTTCCACGAGGCTCCTGAATGTATCGTTTCAGGTGGGGAGAACCGGTGCGGTCACCCCGGTCGCCAACCTGGAACCTGTTCATCTGGGTGGTACAACGGTAAAACGAGCATCCCTTCACAACGCAGATGTCATAAAAGAGTTGGACTTGCACGAGTCAGATACGGTCTATGTTGAGAAAGGAGGTGAGATCATTCCTAAGATTGTCGGAGTGGAAATGTCCCTGCGTTTACCCGGATCTTTGCCGGTGCAATTTCTTTCCAACTGTCCGGAGTGTGGGCAGTCCTTGACGCGGGAAGAGGGTGAAGCAGCCTTTTATTGCACCAACGACGACGATTGCCCACCGTTGATTAAGGGGAAAATCGAACATTATATCAGCCGGAAGGCGATGAATGTAGACGGATTGGGAAGCGAAACGATTGATCTGCTTTTTCAGGAAGGCCTTGTTAATAATGTGGGGGATCTGTATGATCTCACCCAAGAGCAACTGATTCAACTGGAAAGGATGGGCGAAAAATCTGCGGATCGCATATTGGAAGGAATCGCACAAACACGGGAGGTGCCTTTCGAAAGAGTGCTCTTCGCCTTGGGTATCCGCTATGTGGGTGAGACGGTGGCCAAAAAATTGGCCAGATCCATCAAGAGCATGGATGCACTGCGACAAGCAGATGTAGCCCGACTGACGGAAATTGACGAAATTGGTCTTAAAATTGCAGAAAGTATAGTGGCTTGGTTCCAAATCGGCAAACATTTGGATTTGATTGACAAGCTAAAAAATCAAGGATTGCAGTTTGAGTCCAAATTCGATGAGAATTTCCTAATATCACAAAAGCTTACAGGTCTAACATTCGTTATATCAGGTGTTTTTAATAATTTCTCTCGTGATGAATTGAAAGCTGACATTGAAAAACATGGTGGTAAAGTTGGAACCTCAATTTCATCAAAAACAAGTTATATTGTTGCAGGAGAAGGAATTGGTCCATCAAAGCTAGAAAAGGCACTACAGCTAAAAATTCCGATTATCACGGAAGAAGGGTATGGTCAACTTACAAATTGAAAGTTAATTTATAAGTTGATCTAAGTATATTTGAAAAGATTATCATTGAGTATTCCATAACTTTGTCAAGATGTTTAGAAGATTATTTCATTCGTACATTAAAAGAAAGCTCTTTCAAGCGTATCAAAAACAGAAACGGTCTGTGAAAATCATCAAGATTTCAGAGGCATCATCTGTGGGCATACTTTGGAATCCTTCTGATGAGGAGAGTATTGAAACGTATGAAGCACTTCGCAAAATTCTGGCAGGCAAAGGCATAAAGTCTTTTGGGATGGCCTTTATTGCATCGAAAAGGGAAAAAGACACCTTGTCTACGGTCTCCAATTCCTGGTTGATCAATTATGGCAATGTCAGTTTTTTTGGGAAACCGCTAAGTGGCGATGGCATTCATTTTATGCAACAGGAATTTGACCTTCTGATTGACTTGTCAATCCTGAAATGTGTACCGCTCCAGTACATCCTTGTTCACTCCAATGCACGATTTAAAGTGGGTTGGCAATCCACTGATCCCAATCTCTATGATCTGGAGATTGATGTTTCAGCGCAACCGGGTTGCAGGTACCTGATGGAACAAACCATCTTCTATCTTGAAAAGCTGAACGAGAATAGTTAATATGCACAAAATTTTCCAGGGTGCTGGTGTCGCACTGATTACTCCTTTTTTGGAGAACTTGGCAATTGATTTTGAAAGTCTGGGTAAAATCATTGATTACCAGATAGACAACAGAATGGATTTTCTGGTTGTGTTGGGTACAACGGCAGAAACGGCTACCCTCTCCAAATCAGAGAAACAAGCCATCATTGACTTTGCTTGCAATAAAGCAGCCAACAAAGTGCCTGTGATGGTAGGAATTGGCGGCAATTCTACTTCGGAAGTGGTGGATGACATCACCCATTTGGATCTTTCTCAGGTTCAAGGCATTCTGTCTGTCGTTCCCTACTATAACAAACCTTCACAGGAAGGCATTTATCAGCACTTCAAAGCAATCGCAGCGGCAGCTCCGGTTCCGGTTTTTCTGTACAATGTGCCGGGCAGAACTGCTGTGCACATGAGTGCGGAAACTACGCTTAGGCTGGCAAATGATTGCTCCAACATCATCGGAACAAAAGAAGCTTCTGGCAACTTTGCTGACATCATGCGGATACTGAAAGACAAACCAGATCATTTTTCTCTCCTGACAGGTGATGATAGCCTGATTGTGCCTACCTCAGCATTGGGTGGGGAGGGAGTTATTTCTGTCATTGCCAATACCTTGCCTGAACTGTTATCCAATGTGACGCACAATTCGTTGAAGGGTAATTTTGTCCAGGCTGCTTCTCAACAACTGGCCATGCAAAGTCTGGTAGAGGATCTTTTTGCTGAAGGCAATCCGGCAGGGGTTAAAGCCTCTCTTCATTCCCACGGTATGTGCAGGAATGTGCTTCGTCTGCCACTGGTTCCCGTCAGTGACCCTTTGTATGGACGCATAGCAGAAAAAACCAAGCAACTGCTTTAAGTCTACTTCCTGGATTTTTCCGGGTGATAATAAGTCAAGGCCTCTGCCATTTTCTCCTGAAGCCTGTTGATTCTATTCACGTCCAAGGGATGTGTGCTCAGCAATTCGATTTGTTGGGAATTTCCGTTTTGTGACATTGCCTTCCAGAATTCAATGCTTTCTTTGGGGTCATAACCGGCCATGGCCATGAAGAATATACCCATCTCGTCGGCTTCATATTCATGTTTTCTGGAGAAGGGCAGCATAACGCCAACCTGTGATCCGATACCATAGGCAGCCATGGCAATGGCCTGGGTTGATTCAGGTTTTTGTGCCAATGCGACCGAAAGTGCACTGCCAAATCCCTGGGCAACCATCTGCTGACTCATCCGTTCACTTCCGTGTCTGGCGATGGCGTGGGCAATTTCATGGCTCATTACGGTGGCTAGCTGGGCATCATTCTTCATGAGTGGAAGAATGCCGGTATAGACTACGACTTTACCTCCTGGCATACACCAGGCATTGACCTCTTTGCTTTCCACCAAATTGAATTCCCATTTGTAACCTTCAATCTGCGAGGAGAGGTTCTTTTCTTTCAGGTAGAGTTCAACGGCTGCTGCGATTTTACCCCCTACCCTACGAATGCGTTCTGCTTCGGCTTTGTTGGTGGAAACTTTATTGGCTTTGAGAAAGTCACCATACTGGGTCAGGCTCAGTGCCATCATATCCGATTCTTTTACCAGGCTCAGTTGTCTTCTGCCAGTGAGCGGGACTTTGGCGCATGAAGCCAAAAATAAGCCAAGGGCCACTATCCCAATCCAGGAATAGCCAAGCCATTTCATCTTATTCATATGCCGGATAGATTTTGTGTTCATTTGCAAGCAGTGTATTGTACAAGAGAGAAGCGATGGTCATCGGACCTACCCCACCTGGAACAGGGGTAATAAAAGAGCATTTGTGAGCTACCTCATCAAATTTGACATCCCCCTTTAGTTTAAATCCGGATTTTGTTTCAGACGATGGCACCCGAGTCGTTCCAACATCAATTACCACAGCACCCTCCTTCACCATCTCCGCAGTCAGAAACTCCGGTTTACCCAACGCGGCGACCAGAATATCAGCCCCCGCACATATTTCTTTCAGGTTGCGAGTCCGGCTATGGCACAGGGTCACCGTGCAATCAACTCCCTTTTGCGAGAGCAGGATGCTCATCGGACGACCCACAATGTTGCTTCTGCCCACGACCACGCAATGTTTTCCGGAAGTCTCAATCTGATACCGTTTCAGCAACTCCATGATGCCAAAAGGTGTGGCAGAAACAAAGGCCGGCATTCCGGCTACGACGCGGCCGACATTCACCGGGTGAAATCCGTCCACATCCTTCCGGGGATCGATGCTTTCGATGATTTTCTCTTCCGAAATGTGTTTTGGCAAAGGCAACTGCACGATGAAACCATCGATTTCCGGATCCTTGTTCAATCGATCGATGCAATTCAATAATTCGGATTCCGTCACATCCTCCTCATACCGGACAAGGGTCGAACCAAATCCGACCATTTCGCAGGCTTTTACTTTCGCAGCCACATAGGTTTCACTGCCTCCATCATGACCAACCAGGATGGCTGCAAGATGGGGTGGTTTGCTGCCTTGCAACTTGATGGCTTCTACCTTTATCCTGATTTCTTCCTTAAGCCTGGCAGAAATTTCCTTACCGTCAATGATTGTCATACATATGTTTTTAGGCCTTGCGGCTGGATTTTATTATGAAAAGATCAATGACGCATGCCTTTCCCCTGTGACATCATCTTTTTCATGTTGGCACCGGATGAGACCATTTTCATCATTTTGCGGGTATCGGCAAATTGTTTCAACAGCCGGTTAACTTCCTGGACAGAGGTACCAGAACCCGTGGCAATACGTTTTCTGCGGGAACCATCAATGAGTGAAGCATCGGCTCTCTCTTCCTTCGTCATCGAATAGATAATGGCCTCCACGTGTTTAAATGCATCATCTTGAATGTCCACATCTTTTAGAACTTTTCCCATCCCTGGAATCATGCCAGCCAAATCCTTCAGGTTACCCATCTTCTTGATTTGCTGAATCTGCTTCAGGAAATCATCGAAGTTGAACTGATCTTTGGCCAATTTTTTCTGCAATTTCCTGGCCTCTTCCTCATCGTATTGTTCCTGGGCCCTTTCAACCAGCGAAACGATGTCTCCCATGCCAAGGATACGATCGGCCATACGTGTAGGATAAAATGCATCGATGGCATCCATCTTCTCACCCATTCCCACAAACTTGATGGGCTTATTGACCACGGAACGGATCGTCAGGGCAGCACCACCGCGGGTATCACCATCAAGTTTCGTCAGCACAACTCCGCTGAAATCCAACCGATCGTTGAATTCCTTGGCCGTATTGACAGCATCCTGGCCAGTCATGGAATCGACGACAAAAAGGATTTCGTTGGGATTGACAGCATTTTTGATGGCTTCGATCTCTTTCATCATGGTCTCATCGATGGCCAATCGGCCAGCGGTATCGATGATGACCACATCATTTCCTTTCAACTTGGCTTCCCGGATGGCATCTTTGGCGATTTTAACCGGATCCTTGGTAGTTTCGTCTGCGTAGACATTGACCTGAATGGCGCTTCCCAGCACCTTCAATTGTTCAATGGCAGCCGGGCGATAGACATCACAAGCCACAAGTAACGGATTCTTTCCCTGTTTACTTTTTAAGCGATTGGCCAACTTCCCGGAAAAAGTGGTTTTTCCGGATCCTTGAAGTCCTGACATCAGAATAATGGCGGGAGATCCTTTCAGGTTTACATCCACAGATTGACCGCCCATCAGTTCCACCAGTTCATCATGCACGATCTTGACCATCAACTGGCCTGGGTTGATGGAGGTAATTACCTGCTGGCCATTGGCTTTGTCCTTGATCCGGGTAGTGAAATCCTTTGCAATTTTAAAGTTCACGTCGGCATCCAGTAATGCGCGGCGTACTTCCTTCAAAGTTTCCGCCACATTGATGTCGGTAATTTTGCCTTGTCCCTTGAGTAATTTGAACGACCGTTCAAGCTTATCCGTTAGATTTTCAAACATATTCCTGTTCAGTTTTTTGAGGTTACAAACTTACATGAAAAAAAAAAAAGATAGTCAAACCCTTCTGATTTTTTGTGCAAAATCAGGGTCATGGTGTAACGAATCCTTTTGGATCCCGTCTTATGGTTGAAATATATTAATTGTTCCTACATGAAGTTTTTGTTTCCTGCAGCTTGTCTGCTCTATGCGCTACCTTACCTCACCTACTCACAGGAATCCCCTAAAAAAACATATCTCGCAGAAAAATGCAGATCAGAAATTGTTCTGGATGGTGATCCGGATGAACCAGCCTGGGAGGGTCCATGGGAAGGCGGATTTGTTCAGAGAGAACCATACGAGAACAAGCAACCTTCGCAGGATACACAATTCAAGGTTTGTTTCGATGATGAGTTCATCTATGTGGCAATCAAGGCCCTGGATACTGCTCCAGACAGCATTGTGAACCGGCTTTCGCGCAGGGACAAGATGGATGGAGATGTCGTGGGTATCCTTTTCGACAGCTATCACGATCGTCGAACCGCCTTTGCTTTCTTTGTTTCGGCCTCTGGCGTAAAGACGGATCAAACTTTCTCGGAAGATGGTGCAGTGGAGGACCTGACCTGGGACCCCATCTGGTATGTTAAAACGAGAAAACACACATGGGGATGGTGTGCGGAAATGAAAATCCCCCTCACTCAATTGAGATTTGAGAAAGGCTCAGGAAAAATTTGGGGTATGGATGTACTACGTACCCTATTCAGAAAGAATGAATTATCCCTTTGGCAGCCCATCTCCCGGACTTCCCCTGGATTTACCTCACTATTTGGTGAAATCCGTTTCAATGGCGACCTTAAACCAAGAAAGCAGATCGATCTGACCCCTTATGTGACCGCCAAGGTCAATACCTACCCGCGTGAGGAAGGAAATCCCTTCTCCACCGGAAGCGAAAACAAGTTCAATGCAGGCCTCGATGGAAAGATCGGGGTCACCAACGACCTGACGCTGGACCTTTCCATCAATCCGGATTTTGGCCAGGTGGAGGCCGATCCCTCCCAGGTCAATCTGACGGCTTATGAGACTTTTTTCGTCGAAAAACGACCCTTTTTCATTGAAGGGAACAACATCACCCGGTTCCAACTTGGATTTGGAGATGGCGACCTTTCCACAGAGCAATTGTTTTATTCCCGACGGATCGGCAGGAAACCTCAGTATTCTCCTGACGTGCCATCCGATCAATACATCAAGGAACCGGAATTCTCACCCATTTTGGCGGCTGCCAAACTGACCGGTAAGACCTCAAAAGGCCTTTCGGTAGGTATCATTGAAAGCTTGGGTGGAAAAGAGAGTGCCTCCCTGGGGGATGCTAACCAAAGCCATACAATTGCAGTAGAACCCTTCACCAGTTATTTTGTCGGCAGAATCCAGAAAGATTTCAAGGGAGGAAATACGATCCTTGGATTGATGGCAACCAGTACCGATCGAAAACTGGATGATCAGGCCTTGATTGACTACCTCCACAAGAATGGAAGGTCGGCAGGAATCGATTTTAAGCAATATTTTCACAAGAAGGAATGGCTTTTCCAGCTAAATACCGTTTTTAGTCAGGTGAACGGAAGCAAAGAGGCCATTGACCGTACCCAGACATCATCGGTGCACCTGTTCCAGCGACCCGATGCCACCCATTTGGATTACAATCCCAATGCCACCTCGCTGAGTGGACAGGGAGGCAACATTCAATTGCTAAAGGTGGGCGGTAGATTTAACTGTTTGTTTGCCACCATGTGGAAGTCTCCAGGACTGGATCTGAATGACATCGGTTACCTAAGATCGACCGATGAGATTTTTCAGGTCACCTGGATGGGTTACCGGTTTACAAAACCCCTGGGCATCATGCGTTCAGCCCAAATCAACTTCAATCAATGGAACCTATGGGATTTTTCAGGCACACACATCCTGACAGGAGGAAATTTCAATGGTCATCTGCAGTTGACCAATCAGTGGAGTTTTCATGCGGGTTTCAATATGGATACAGAATCCTTACAAGCTTCCCAACTACGTGGAGGGCCGATGATGTTGATACCAGGGGATCGCTCACTTTGGTATTACATCGTATCGGATCCCAGAAAAAAGATTTCGTTTCAATACAGGGGAATGCATTTAAGACAAAACAACGAATCGGCCTCAATGGATCAATATGCTCCCTCCCGAAACAAAAATGATTTGCAATACATTGATGCCTTAGACTATGGAAATTCGAAGAGATATGTACTGGGCGACATAGACCAAAAAATATTTTCCTTTTCCTTTCGGGTCAATCTCAACATCTTACCCAATCTTACGGTACAGTACTGGGGTCAACCCTTCATCACGGCCGGAAAATACAGCCGATACAAATATGTGACCCAGGCCAGAGCAAAGGCTTATGCGCAACGGTTTATGCTGTTGACTCCTGCACAGGTTATGGGTCCAGATGAAAATGACACCTTCGGAATCGATGAAAACAAGGATGGGCAAGTAGATTATCGTTTCGACAATCCCAATTTCAATTTCAAAGAGTTCCTTTCCAATCTTGTCGTAAGATGGGAATATCTCCCGGGATCGACACTCTATCTGGTCTGGTCACAAAATCGCAGACTGACAGATACTTCGGGGAACTTTGACTATTGGGAAAATTTCAGGCAGCTTTATCAGGAGCAAAAACCCAACAATACGGTGATGCTAAAACTTTCCTATCGGATTGGAATGCACTAAATTTCTGGTTCTCAAACTGCTGCGAATTTTACTTTCCGATGCCAATTTTTAGTCAATTCGCTGAAATTTCAAAATACAAGACATCTATAGGTCAGATTTACAGAAACTTAATTACAAAATAATTTTAAATCAAAATCATTTTTTGAATTAAAATATAACTACCTTTACATCGGATTATTTACCATTAATTGTTTTTTAAATTATGAACATTTTCGTAGGAAGCCTTCCATTTAGCTTGGAGGAGGCAGAATTAAGAGGATTTTTCGAAGAGTACGGCGAAGTTACTTCTGCAAGAATCATTACTGACAAATTCTCCGGAAGGAGCAAAGGTTTCGGTTTTATTGAAATGCCAAATGCGCAGGAAGCTCAGAAAGCCATTGAAGAATTGAACGGTGCTGAAGTTGACGGTCGTACAATCGTTGTAAACGAGTCAATCGAAAAACCCAAAGACGGATCAAGACGTCCAAGCGGTGGCGGTTTCAACCGTGGTGGTGACCGTGGCGGTTTCAACCGTGGCGGTGATCGTGGTGGTTTCAACCGTGGCGGAGATCGTGGCGGTTTCAACCGTGGCGGCGGTGACAGAGGTGCCAGCCGTAGGTCAAGTTATTAAGCAATCGGACGGGTGTAGCCAAAAGCTACAGTTTGAACTATTTTAGTGGTGCGTCCGTGAATGATTGATTATGGTATTGCTGACTTAACGGCCTTATAAGTAATTGAAATTGAAACAGATCACTTCAATATTCCAAACACAAGCAAGTATAGTCCAAAGCTTTTTATAACATTAAGAGGGTTCCATTTTGGATCCCTCTTTTTGTTTCTGGTCCGATTCTTTACGATCGGGCATGCCCTCTAAACCTGGCATGTATCTTTCATACCTATTTTCAGAATGAATCCCTCTTTTCCCCAAAATAACCCGTTGTTGTCCGAGTCGATCCAGGTTGCATTACGCAATCTTGGATATGCAGCGCTTCTTCCGATGCAGTTGGAAATGATGTCCCGTTACAAGACCTCCCGTCAATTGCTCCTTTACTCCCCTACCGGATCGGGCAAAACAGTCGCCTATTTGTTGCCGGTAATGGAAACAGCCATGCAAACCGGAAATAAGATCTCCGCATTGGTTGTGGTTCCAACACACGAACTGGCACTTCAGATTGAATCAGTCTTTCGCACGATGGGAACTGGATTGAAGGTTACTACCTGTTATGGTGGTCATCCTGTCAAAACGGAGATCAACAACTTGAGTGAGTCCCCGACCTTGTTGATCGGAACGCCGGGGCGCCTGTTGTATCACCTCAGAAAGGGCCACTTGGTGCTTTCATCATTGGATCTGTTTATTCTTGATGAGTATGACAAATCTCTGGAGTTGGGGTTTGAGAAGGAGATTTCTGGCATTGTTGCTGATCTTCCAGAAAAGGTTAAATGGGTGCTTACATCAGCTTCCAAAGCTTCGGTCTTGCCTCAGTTTATTCGCCTGGAGAATCCCGTCATCCTGGACTATCCGGATACAGAGATACCCAATGCACGTGAGATTCGATTGGTTCGGGCAAATGGAACGGATAAGCTGGAATTGCTCGTACAATTGTTGGGAACCCTTGGCAGCAGTCAGGTCTTGATCTTCTGCAACCACAGGGATGCTGTAGAAAGGATCAGCGATCTGCTTCAGGAAAGATCCATTGTTCACGACACCTACCACGGAGGGCATGAACAATCACAGCGGGAGCGCTCTCTGATCAAGTTTAGAAATGGCAGTTGCCCCGTTCTTGTGACCACGGATCTAGCTTCACGCGGACTGGACATCTCAGGCATCGAACATGTGGTGCATTACCAGACGGCTGGAAGTGAAACCATTTTCTTGCACAGAAATGGAAGGACAGCCAGGATGCTGCGGGAAGGCTTGGTTTGGGTTCTGGCTACAAGCGATGAAAGACTACCTGATTTCGTCACTTCTACGGCTGTGGAGACATCCCTTCCTACTGATCAAAACGCTGTTCCACTTCCCTATTATGATACCCTATACCTATCCTTGGGCAGGAAGGACAAGATTAGCAAAACCGACATCGTGGGATTTCTGATTCAGAAAGGAGCGCTCACGAAAGAAGATATAGGACTTGTGCATCTATTGGACTACGAGTCATTCGCAGCGGTTCCACGCAGCAAGCTCACACCCCTCCTATCCAGGCTGAAGGGAGAGAAAATCAAGAACAAAGTGGTACAAATCAGAAGGGCGCGTTGATACGGATCACAACCGCAGCACCATTTTCAATCTTTGTGGCAATGCCCGGTAGAGGGTAATGGCATCTGCTTTGCTAAGCGTGATGGAAATCTGAGGAACGATGGCCTCCCGCTTCAGGTTGACAAGGGCCTTGATGGACTTGTCGGTCTCCTTTTTGAACAGACTCTGTTTGATGCTGTCTATACGCGCTTTGTCGGCTCCTTCACTCAACTCAGACTGCTGTATCACCAGTTGAAGGTTTCTCTCAAAATTCATGAGGATGAAGACGTCTTCCGTTCTTCTCGGCACTGGAATGGCATCTGCCTTGTTGGCTTCGATGGTATCCTTGGGTGCATTTTTCACAAGAAACTGTACCCGCTCGATGGTAGAAACCACATTCTTCAAGACAAAGGGCTGAGAAATCCATTTGAGCAAGTTTTCATCATGGTATTTCAGAATTGAATTGCTGACGATAATGTTTTTAATCTCGCAATCCTGCAGTGGGATGCCCTTCATTTCCAGTCTTGCTACCTTCTGCACCAAATCCAGGATGAGGTAACAGGAGTCTTCGTCCGAAAGGGAGTAACGCGACTTCAGCAAGGATTCCTGCTTCTTGAGCTCATACAAGGTTTGAAGATCCTCCTTGCTGTTGACAACCGGCTCCAGATTCTCCGTCTTGGCTGGAACTTTGGTTTCAGGTTTTTTTGCCCCCTTCTTCGTTCCCTTTTCCGTTTTTTCAGTTTTCTTCACGGGTCCTTCGTCTTTGCCCGTCTTTTTTGCGTTGGGCTCTGCCGGTGAATCAGCCACATTGTTGACAGGTGCGACGTATAGTGGACTTTTGGATACGACAGGTTTGATTACCACAGTAGTCAAAACATAGGATGCCAGAAGAACCAAAAGAATGGTCACTGTCCAAAAGAGATATTTCCGTGCCATGTGTATGGATTAGTAGATGAATACTTTGGCTCCTTTTTCAAGGTTGTTGAACACGGCTTCCAGATCAGCATCTCCCAATCTGACACAACCATGTGTCACAGGTAATCCAAGGAAGCGTTGGTAAAGGGTCCCGTGAATCATGTACCCATCACCAATGTTCAAGGCATAGGAACCGAGGGTGGAGTCATCATAGCGCTCTGCAGCCCTGGCAGAGGGAGGTTTCAGTCCCTCCTCGATAAAGGCCCAATCCGGTTTTGTCCAAACAGGATCTTTCCGCTTCAACTGAACCACAAACATTCCTTTGGGCGTCTTAAAAGGCTTGCGGGTGCCATTGGGATAAATCAGAATTTCATCTTTCCCTGTGGAACAGATGCCGGTCCGAATGGTGTCCTTGGCATTTCGAAGGACAAACCGGTTGGTGGCGGTATTGATCAGGATGTATGCTTTTTCTGGCATCAGATCCTCCAGTTTGCTCTGGAGACTTGCGATGGTTGCCTTGCTGCTTTGGATCTGGCGATCAATGTTTCTGATTCCGCCCGTCTTTTCACCCAATCCGCCATTGAACCAGGATTTAACGGTATAGGTGGCATTTTGGTAAGCAGGGGTGTAAAGGATCATGGTAGGAATCCAGCCGATCAGCAGGATGGGGATAATCCAAGGAAAATATTTTCTGAACCAGCCTTTTTCTTCAGTTTCCATTGTGAACAGGATTAGTTTAACAGATCTGAAAGTGCTACAGTAGAGCCGACAATTGTCACGGGAGATCCGACCGACATTTTGCTGTACAACTCATCGATCTTATCATCGGTGAGCGCGACACAACCTTTTGTCCAATCCACTCCTTTCCCGCCATTGCCGTGAATTTCAATGAGTCCGCCAATTCCCCTGCTTTTGGGGATCAGCCCTGAGCGACGCCGAGCCGCAAAGTTGGAAAGATCTTCACTGTTGGGATAATTGAGCATCATCGCCTTGTAATATCCAGAGTCACGTCCTCCCTTCTTGCGGGAAATGATGTACCTGCCTTCGGGAGTGGCATAGTCGCCGGCATACATTTTGTCGCCGATCCAGTTCTTTCCAAATTCTACGTCATATTCCTTGTTGAGTTTTCCATTGTAATAAAGAAAACCCTTGTGTTTGATCTTATCAATGACCAACGCATAGCTTTTGTTGGAAGCTGAAGCTGCGATGGTGCTTTGTACCCAGCTTTGCCATTTGCCAAAGTGGGTAAAATATTCTTTGAGATGGGCATTCGCCTCATTGTCGGCATAGCTTATCCGGGCCTTTCCTTCATTCAATTTTTTATTGGCCTTGGCAAAGTCCCCTTTTTCAAAGGCGTTCATACTCTCCTCGACCGAGAGTTTACCAAACTCATAATCCTTTCGGGTTTGGATGCGAAGAGGCAACTTGATGAAAAAGTCGTGGTAGCTATCCAATTTTTTTCTGAGGAGCTCAGTCTCCTTGAGGAACCTCGCCTTTTGAGTGTCTTTGTTGGTACCCCCTTCGTTTTGGGCTAGTTCTGCCTTGAGCAGGGCCACAACAATCAATTCTTTTGCTTTGGAAAAATTGCGCTGAAAGAACAACTTTTCGTTTTGACGCTTCAATTCAATGAAGGCATATTTGTAATTGGTCTCTGCCGCCTGGAAATATTCGGGTGCATAGACGTCAGCGTTGGCACTTTTGGCTTTGGCCAGTATTTCGTTGAATTTTCGGAAATCTTCCATGGGAGGCTTATCCATGAAGAGGATAAGCAATGCCATCACAATAAGGAATACCAATGATGCAATTCCGACAAAGTAAAAGGTCTTTTTGATGATTCCTGATTTCACGCTGATAATTTTTGAATCTGAAAACCACTTGGTGGCAGATACATTCGTTCTGCTCAGAAACACGAGATAGTCTGTTTTCAGAGGTTTGGAGTGGTTACGAAACCTAAAGGCTTAAAAAAACCCCCGGAAATTTCCGAGGGTTATTTCTTTGAAAGAATAAGGTGATTCTTATTTCTTTGCTTTCTTGCCACCTTTAGCTTTGGCGATAACGTCAGTCAACTCAGTGTTGATGCCTTTGGCTTTCTCAACAGCGGGTTTAACTTTTTCTGAAAGGGTAAGGATGTCTTCGTTGTTGGTCAAACCAGCAGATACTTCAGTCAGAACGGTTTCAACAACACCGATTTCCTGGCCGATAGCTTCAACAGCAGCTTTACCTTCTTTTCCCTTAGGAGCTTTTGCAAGCAATTCCTTGTCACCAGCGATAGCTGTAGTCAGTTCAGCAACTGCGGCAGTAACTTCAGCCTTGAGAGCTTCTTTTCTTGCAGCTGTTTCTTCTACTGCTTTGTTGGCAAGAGTAGTAACAGAAGTCAAAGTTGTTTTGGCAGCGTCATAGTTTCTGAACAATGCGAATTTTGCATTTTGCTCTTCAACCTGAGCAAGACCAGATTTCTGTGCGTCAACTGCAGCCTGGAAAGAAGCGGCTACATAACGATCAGCACCAGCTTTTTTAGCGGCTTCGATAGCAACGTTAGCTGCATCGATGTCAGCCTGAGGAACTTTAGCACAACTTGCCAAAGAAACAACGAGAACACTAAGAGTAACCAGTTTTAATAATCCTTTTTTCATAACTTTGAAAAATAAATGTAATTAATGTAAACTAATGTTTTTGTTCAAACAATTCTAAACTTTAGACGCAAAGCTTGATTAAAGTCACCGCAAAAATATATTTTTTTTTTCATTTGTACAAATTAACTTTGCAATTCATTAACAAAGAATACTTTACGAACGCATAAAAATGACAAAAAAATTGTCTGTTAATGACCTTCCCGACAAAGAGATCATCAAGAAGATCAAGCATGAGCACAACACAAATCTCTTTGGCGTACTCTACAACCGTTATTCTACAAAGGTTTTCGAGAAATGCAACTCCCTCTTGAAGGATCCTGACCTTGCCCATGAGTTTGTTCAGGACATCTTCTGTAAGGTATTTGAAAAGCTTTCCGATTTCAGGGGTGAGTCCAATTTTTCAACATGGCTTTATTCCATTACCTATAATCATTGTATAGAATATTTGCGTGTCAAGAAAAAAATGAACTACCCGGACTGGAACAGTTCCCATGAATTGCCTGATGTCATAGATGAAATAGATGAAAAAGAGATCAGCAGTGATAAGTTGATGACCATCATGGATCAGATTCACCCGGAGGAAAAAGCTTTGCTTACGATGCATTATATGGACAATTTCCCGATTGCCTATATTCAGACAGCCCTGAAGATAAGTGAGAGTGCCACCAAGATGCGGCTTAAAAGAGCCAGGGAGCGGGTTGCCTATCTCTATTCCCAGACCTACAAGTAACAATATTTATTTCAAGTCATTGTGACTTTTTGATGTTTATGCGTCCAAAGTATGGCATCAAATGTATCTCAACCATCAATCCTTTCAAATCTCATTTGATTTTTGCTCATGAAGGACCTTTTTCAAAAATTCCTATTCCGCCTGGATGGTCATATTCCCGGCTCCAAAGTGCTTCAGCGTTTCAGCGAGCAGTTTCCGGAGGCGACGAATATTGATTGGTCAAAGGAAAAGGAGGGGGTCTATGAGGCAATTTTTCGCGTCAATGGGATTGAGATGATTGCCTGGTTTGAAAAGTCCGGATCCTGGCTTAAGACCGAAACCAACTACACCCTTGGAATGCTTGCCGATTCCATTCGCACCCGCATGGAAGAATATGGTCAGATTATGAGCTCCATCTTCATCGAAAGAGCCAGCGGGGATTGCAGTTACGAATTTATTATCCGCGACGATTTTCAGGTCAGGCATGTCTTCATGACTGATAATCTGGGCAATGTTCTTTATCGTCAAAATTTCGATGAGAACGAATTACGTTAATGTATCTTAACGTAGCCATAACCCCACCCCACCTTTCCAATCCGTATCAGTAAATTGCTATTTTTGTCTGGTAACTCCAACTTCAGACAAGGCATGAAACGTCTCCTTACAGCTGTTCTACTTTTTTTCGCTGTCTGTTCCACCAATGCTCAACTCAATACGGATCACTACTTTTATATAGCCCGAAGCCGCATCTACTTTGGCAATTACGTGAGCGCCATAGAAAATTTCAACA
>JAJTBP010000356.1 GCA_021286825.1 Marinilabiliales bacterium
GTTTCCCATCCCTTGAAAATCGAATAAGCCATCCGTTATTTTGTGTAATTGGTGCAACCACCCCCGATAAAAGGATGGGTGGTTTTGGGAAAAGTTTGGTTATTTCGAAAATTGGCTTACTTTTAAGCCGATAACTGCTACAAAGATGGATTCAAAATTTGCTCCAGCCGAAAGGGCACCTGTTGATAGCGTGATGTCGAACAGATCCAGTCTGGAGCGATTCCCCTATATCAACGATATTTTTTGCTCACTCTCCTACATCTTTTGCATCTTCAATCAGCAACGGCAGGTGGTTTTTGCCAACGACGTGATGATGAAGAGTCTGGGTGTGGACAGCATTGAACAGGTGTTGGGCAAGCGTTTCGGGGAAGCCTTTGGATGTGTGCATGCCCATGATGAAAAGTTTGGATGTGGCACCTCGGAGCATTGCCGTTATTGTGGCGCAATTGCCGCCATTCTCCAGAGTCATGTGACCCGCGAGCGGACAACGCGCGAATGCCGGATCAGAAGGGTACTCGACGGCAGGGAGGTCTCCATTGAGTTGGAGGTGACGGCCACACCCTTCGAATTCGAGGGAGAGCACTACACCATCTTCTCCTTGGTAGACATCACCGACAAGAAGCGTCGCGGATTGATAGAACGTATTTTCTTCCACGACATCCTCAACACCGCCGGTAGCCTGAACAACATCTTTGAAGTACTGGAATCGGTTGATGAACACGACAAGCAGGAGTTGCTCGATGCGGCAGCCTCGTTGAGTCAGCAGATACTGGATGAGATCATTACCCAGCGGATGATTCTTCAAGCCGAGAATTCCTCCCTTGTGGTCAACAACCTGGAGATTGACTCGATCGATTTTTTGGAGACCGTTGATAAGGACCTTCGTTACCATGATGTGGCGAAGGGAAAGCAAATTGTCATCGATGAAAAGGCAGACCCCATCCGTTTTGTCAGCGATCCGGTTTTGTTGCGCAAGATCATCACCAACATGGTCAAGAATGCACTGGAGGCCAGTCAGACCGGATATGTCGTCACCTTAACCAGCGAAAGAATCCAGGATCAAGTTCGTCTATCCGTACACAATCAATCCTTCATGCCACCGGCAGTTGAATTGCAGGTTTTCATGCGTTCCTTTTCCACCAAGGGTGTTCAGCGTGGGCTGGGGACTTACAGCATGAAGATTCTCGGCGAACAATATTTGGGTGGGAAGGTCAATTTCAGCACCTCTGCAACAGAGGGTACCCGCTTCTACATCGATCTGCCCATCCAGCGGTAATCAGGGCTTTGCACCACCCCGTTCGGCAGGTGATGTGGCAAATCCCTGCCGCGTCATGGTTCCCCAGGCCTTTTTCTTCTTGATGAAATAGTCCCAGTTGCCTCTCAGGGCCCACCATGTGACCAGGGGATGGAAGAAGAAGGGTTCCACCCAACTGGTGACCAGCAGTTTCAGGATCATCCTTCGTTGGGTGTATCGGTGAAAGATCAGGTGATCGTACAGAATGGCGTAAGTGGAGAAGGAAACTGAGAAAAAGTAGACAAAAAAGAGGGTCACCATGAAGAACGGCCAGTTGGGATAACCCACAAGGGCAATCAGTAGGAAATAGACGATGCCAGCCGCCTCCAGAATGGGCGCCAGCCATTCAAAGAAGACCCAATAGGGATAAGACAGCATCCCCATGACACCGTACTTGGGATTAAAGAAGAGGTTGCCGTGCAGGAACAACGTATCAATGGTTCCCCGGGTCCAGCGGTTCCGTTGGCTGCCAAGGATCTTCAGACTGGAGGGAGCCTCGGTCCAGCACAAGGGTTCCGGGATGTAGATGACTTTGTATTTTTCTCCCTGGTCGGTCATGTATTTTCTCATGCGGACCACAATCTCCATGTCTTCGCCAACTGTTTTTGCCAGGTATCCGCCGCAGGCGATGGCTACCTCCTTGTCGAATAGTCCCAAGGCGCCGGATATCAGCAGCAATCCGTCCAGCCGGCTCCACGCAAGCCTCCCCAGCAAAAAGGCCCGGTTGTACTCGATAACCTGGCAGCGGGGAAGAAAATCATCCGGGACATGGATCTCCAGCAACTGTCCGTCCTTGATCTTGCAGGAATTGGCAATCCTGATGACGCCACCGGTGGCGATTACTTTGGCTGAGGTTTCGGTCAGGAAAGGAAGAACAAGTTTCTGGAGCGCATAGGGATCAATGATCGAATCCACGTCAATGGCAATAAAATAACTGCCTTTGGCGATGTTGATGCCAGCATTCAGGGCATCCGCCTTTCCTCCATTGATTTTGTTGACGATGGTAAGGTTGTTGAAGGCCTTCTTCCTGGATTTGAAGACATCCAGAATCTCCTGGCAACCGATCCGGTAATCCACCACATGGGATACTTTCTCCATTTCATAGGCCTCGACCGACTTCTGAAGGGTATCATCCTTGCTGCCATCGTTGACGATGATGATCTCAAAATTGGGGTAGTAGAGCGACAGCAGGGCCCGTATGTTTTCAACAATGGTCAGCGATTCATTGTATGCCGGAGCAATGATGGAGATCGTTGGGGCAAAGGGAGAGGAGAGGATGGCGTCATAGTTGGTCACCTTTTCCGTTTGGTAGAATCTGAGCAACTCTTTGCCTGAAACAATGGCCAGGGAAAGGTAGACCGTGAAGACCAGCACTGCATAGCAGAGGATCAGCGTTTCAAAAAAGATGGAAAAGAGATGAAAGATCATGTTGTCAGTTTCTCGGGTCTTTGATGTGTTCTACATATGGTGTAAGTGTCCCACCCATGGCCAGGTCAAGTTGCCGGAGGCTGTTCTCCCCTGCTTCGCCAAGGGCATAGAGTGTTCTGCAGGCTTCCAGCCGCAGTTGCTTGTTTTCAAGGGCCGCCAGCTCAGTGAGAAAGGGAATGTCCTCTTCTTCACCCATGTTGGACAACAGACGAATGATCTCCAATTGATTGGGGAGGGTCTCCTGTAC